>CAMCJC010000024.1 GCA_945875065.1 uncultured Propionibacteriaceae bacterium
CGCCCTCAAGGATGCCGACCTCGGCGTCGCCATGGGCTCGGGCTCGGCCGCGACCCGCTCCGTAGCACAGATCGTGCTCCTCGATGACAAGTTCGCGACGCTGCCGCACGTCGTCGCCGAGGGCCGCCGCGTCATCGGCAACATCGAACGCGTCGCCAAGCTGTTCCTCACCAAGACCGTCTACGCCGTTTTTCTAGCGCTGGTCATCGGCCTGCTCGGCCTCCCCAACCCGTTCCTGCCGCTACAAATGACCATCGTCGGCTGGTTCACCATCGGCATCCCCGCGTTCCTGCTGTCGCTGCCGCAGAACAAGGATCGCGCCCAGCCAGGATTCGTGCATCGCGTACTGACTCTGGCGGTGCCGTCCGGCCTCGTCGTCGGCCTGGTCTCCACGGTCACGTACGTGATCACTCGCGGCTTCGGCGCGGTCTCCACCGCCGTGCAGCAGCAGGCCTCGACCGCCACCCTCGCGGCCCTGATCGTCACGGCGACGTGGGTGCTGGCCTGTGTCGCCAGACCGTGGGTCTGGTGGCGCATCGGCCTAGTCATCTTCGCCTACGCGTTCTACACGGGGATGTTTCTCCTGCCGTATTCGCAGCACCTCCTCGAACTCGACCTTGGCGGCGGCAGCATCCTCATCGGGCTCATCGCCGGCCTGGTAGGCGCTGCGCTAGTAGAGGTCTCGTGGTGGCTGACCGCGAAGCACCGGGGCGAGGTGCCGCGCCTTTGGCGGGTTGAGGAGCCCGCTAGCTGAACGCGCGACGGACCAACTCGCCCGAGTCGGCCTCCCACGCAGCCTTAACCTGCCCAGCTACCGCCGCGGCCTGCTCCGGAGTCGGTTCCTCCAGCAGCAGTCGGCGCGCACCAGCCGCCAGAAGTGCGGGCGCGTCGTCGACGCCACAGGCGGCGAACCAAACGGCCTCCGGTCCCAGCCGGACCGCCTCCGTCAGCAGTTTGGAGCCCGGGCGAGCCGGACCCAGGAGCAGGAAGTCCGCGTCCGTCTTGAGGAAGCGGGCATCGCGCACCCGCCTGCCTACGAGCGCGTGCCGGTGCGGGCGCTCCACGGGCCCCGTAGCGGAACCGACGACCAGATCGCCGATGGCCCCCAACAGGTCGTGGGCGAGCAGCACCTGAGTCCCGATCTTGGCGTTTAGGCGGCGCCACGCCGACTCAACGTCGTCGCCCGGTGCGCATCGCAATACCACCAGGTTGACGCCGGCCGTCAGCAGGCCCGGAAGGCGGGTCTCGGCGTCGCCTAGCGGCACCGTACCGGCGAGGCGAGCGAGCAGTAACCGGGTGCGAAGTCCGAGGAGTGCGGTCATGGCGCTAGCCTAGGCGGCGCGCCGGTTGCGCCACCTGCTTCCGCGGCCCAATACACTCGCATTTGGCAGGCCATCCGGCACGCCCGATGACGACTAGTTCTGCAAGGGATCTGGATTGATGAGCGGTACGTTAGACCCGATGCTGGGCCACGTGCTGGACGGCCGCTACGAGATCCTGGCCAAGCTCGCCCGGGGTGGCATGGCCACCGTGTATCGGGCCCGCGACCGGCGCCTGCAGCGCATCGTCGCCGTTAAGATCATGCGCGCCGATCTCGGCGAGGACGACGAGTACGTAGCGAAGTTCGACCGTGAGGCCCGCGCCGCCGCATACATCAACCATCCCGCGGTCGTCAGCATCTTCGACCAGGGCACCTCACAGGGACAGCCGTACATCGTGATGGAGTTCGTAGACGGGGAAACCCTGCGCCGTCGAATCAGCCGCGAGGCCCCGATGGTCCCGCTGAAGGCCCTCGACTACCTGGAACCCATCGCGCAGGCGCTGGCCGCGGCGCACGAGGCCGACATCGTGCACCGCGACATCAAACCGGAGAACGTACTGATCTCCTCACGCGAGCAGGTCAAGGTCGCGGACTTCGGGCTCGCACGCGAAACCCACGCCCCGCAGATGACGGCGACAGGGGTGCTGGTCGGGACGGCGTCGTACCTGCCGCCTGAGCTGGTGACGCACTCGCGCCCGGACGCGCGCAGTGACGTCTATTCCACTGGGGTGCTGTTCTTCGAGCTGCTGACCGGACGCAAACCCCATACCGGCGAGAACAATTACCAGATCGCCTATAAGCACGTGAACGTCGACGTGCCCAAGCCGTCGGAGAAGCTGCGGGAGTTGGAGCTGCCGGGGTTCATCCCCGACTATGTCGACGCCCTCGTCGCGTACTGCACAGCTCGGGACCGCAAGGCTCGGCTGCGTGACGGCAAGGAACTAATCGACGCGATTCGCCTGATCCGCCACGAGCTAGTAACCAAGCCGGGCCAGCACAACCCGAAACTGGCGGCCTGGCTTCGGCCGAGCAAGGTCGATCCCGAAGCCCCGACGCTAGAGATCTCGCCCAAGCCGGAGCCACGGCCGCGGCCTCTGACCGAGGTCCCCGCGCCTCAGACTTCCGCCCCGGAACCCGAGGACGCGCTCCCTACGACCGCTCCGGTCTCTTCCGATGCCGTCACGACGATGCTTCCGACGTCCGCCGCGTCGCCGGAACCGGCTGCCGAGCCGACCCAGCAGCGCATCCACACGTCGCCGGCCCTGCCCTCCTCGGCCGATTCGGCGCCCAGGTCGCAGCGCACGCCGCTGTTCCCGCACATCAACTTCCGCAACGATCCGATCTACCGGCGGCGCCGCATCGTGCTAGTCGTCGCCCTCGCAGTCGTCCTGGCCGCCATCGGGATCGCCGCTTGGTGGTTCTCGGACGGGCGCTACACCACGATGCCCCAGATCGGGCAGGTCTCGCTCGAGCAAGCGGTCAAGGCGTTGGAGGCCAACGATCTGAAGATCGAAAAAATCGAGGAGTACTCCGAGACGGTCCCTCAGGGGCAGGTGATCTCAACCGACCCGGCCAACGGCCAGCGGGTGCCGCGGGGCTCCAACGTGAAGGTCGTCCTATCGCGCGGCGCCGAACGGTACAACATGCCCGATGTTGCGGGGATGACCGTCGACGAGGCGAAGGCAGCAATCGAGAGCGCCAATCTCAAGGTCGGCGAGGTCAAGGACGTGTGGTCCCCCACCGTAGCCAAGGGAATCGTGGTCAACGCTGGGCAAAGCGCCGGCACTCCCTTGCCTCGGGGCACCCAGGTCACGCTCGAGGTCAGCCAAGGCCCCGAGCCGATCCAGGTCCGCAATTTTGAGGGCAGCGACGCCGCTGAGGCCCAAAAAAAGCTTGAGGGGTTGGGGCTGACGGTCGTCGTTGAGGAGGAGTATTCCGCGACGGTCGGCGCCGGCCTGGTCATCTCCCAGAACCCCAATTCCGGGACTCTGACCAAGGGAAACCAGGTTGCGCTCGTCAAATCCAAAGGGCCCGAGATGGTGGAGGTCCCCGACGTGATGTGGAAGAAGCGTGAAGAGGCTGAACTAATCATGAAGCAGGCGGGCCTCGTACCGGAGTTCATTGAGGCCCCGGTCGTGGGCAGCATCATCGGCTGGGTGACCGGCACCAACCCGGGTTCGGGATCGCAGGTCGCCAAGGGCTCCATCGTTCGCATCAACCTGGGTTGAGTTCCGCGCTGTTACGACCAGATAGTCTGACGTGATGAAGCTGGACCGTCGCATCTTGCCCTCTCTGGCCCTCCTGTTGGCGGCGATGGCCTGGGGTTCGACCGTAGTCGTCGCCAAAGGCGCGTACGACCATACCTCGCCCATAAACCTCACGATCCTGCGGCTCCTGTTGACGGCGGTGTGCTTGCTGATCCCGTTCTTCCCGCACTTGCGGATGAAGCGAAAGACGCTGCTCCACGGCGTGATCCTGGGTTTGGTCTTCAACTTCGGCCTGGCGATCCAACTCATCGGTTTGGAGACGACGGCGCCTTCCCTGTCCGGCTTCATCACGGCCAGCTACGTGGTGTTCACGGCGATCATCACCACCGCCATCCTCCGACAACGCACGGGGAGTAAAACGTGGGTCGCGGTGCTGTTGACTATCGTCGGCATCGTCATCTTGTCCCTCGGTCACGGCGGCGGCGGTGGCTTCAACTTCGGAGCGGTCCTGACGCTCATCGGCGCAGTGGCGTTCGCTGTCCACATCGTCCTCCTCGGCCGCTGGGTGACCCCCGAGACCGTGCAATCGCTCACACTGGCTCAGGCCCTGACGGGAGGCGCCGGGAGTGCGCTCTTGATTCCATTCGTCGACTTCCAGCTGCCCACCTCGTGGCACGTCGGCCTGCCCGTGCTGTACCTCGGCATCTTCTGCGGCGCTGTGACGCTATTCCTGCAGAGCTGGGCACAGAGCTACGTCCCCGCCACGACTTCCGCCGTCGTCATGTGTTCGGAGCCTGTGTGGGCCGCAGCCATCGCGATCGCGGCCGGTCTGGAATTACTGACATGGCACGTGGCCGTCGGGGGCACCTTAGTAGTGGCCGCCCTTCTACTGATCGCCTGGCCGAGCCCGAAGCGTCGCCGTCCCGAGGACATCGTCGCGGAGCTGAGGCAGGAGTTCCGAGGGCAGTAAACCTACTCGCACGATCTTCCGCCGCATCACCTTTCCGGCCCACCCGCTGATTTCCGCCCGGTAGTGGTCAGGACTAACACACTGGCGGTCAGAGATCGCCGGCCACGAAGTCGAGCAGCGGGTTGTCGCGGTGTCGTCGCCCCTCGCGGAGGCGAGTCGCGACCGTGAACGCCAGCTCCAGGCTCTGGTTGCGGTTGAGACGCGGGTCGCAAACCGTCTCGTAGCGGTTGGCCAAGTCAGCCTCCTCGAGCCGCAGCGACCCGCCGACACACTCGGTGACATCAGTGCCGGTCAACTCGACGTGCAGCCCCCCGGGCCAGGTACCCAGCTGGTCGTGGACGTCGAAGAAACCTCTGACCTCCTCGACGACGTCATCGAACGACCGCGTCTTGAAACCGTTCGCCGCCTCGAACGTGTTGCCGTGCATTGGATCGCACACCCAGGCGACCTTCCGACCGGTCTCCTCGACCCCCTCGACGACGCGCGGCAGCACGTCTCGGATCTTGTCAGCGCCCATCCGGCTGATGAATGTGATACGACCGGGCTCTCGGTCCGGGTCAAGACGTCCGGCCAGCTGGATGGCCTGCTGAGGCGTCGTCGTCGGACCGATCTTGATGCCGATCGGGTTCCGCACCCGGCTCAGCAATTCGATGTGCGCACCGTCGAGCTGGCGGGTTCGCTCCCCTACCCACAGCATGTGCCCGGAACAGCCGTAGAGGCGCTGCGAGCGCGAGTCTACGCGGGTCAGCGCCCGCTCGTACTCCAGCAGCAGCGCCTCGTGGGAGGCGTAGAAATCGATGGTCGACAACGCCCGGTCCTCGACGCCGCACGCGACCATGAAGGCCAGCGCCTGATCGATCTCCGCCACCATCTCCTCGTAGGCCGTCGCGACCTCCGAGTTGCCGACGAAGTCGCGATTCCAGTTGTGGACGCCGCGAAGATCAGCGAAGCCGCCCTTGACGAACGCCCGCACCAAGTTGAGGGTCGCGGCCGATGCGTTGTAGACCCGCACCAGCCGCTCGGGGTCGTGCACGCGGTCCTCAGGCGTGAACGCGAAGCCGTTTATGGCGTCGCCGCGGTAGGTCGGCAGCGTCACGCCGTCGCGCGTTTCGAACGGCTTGCTGCGCGGTTTGGCGTATTGCCCGGCGATGCGTCCCACCTTGACGACCGGCACCTGAGCGGCGTAGGTCATCACGACCGCCATGGACAGCTGCACGAGCAGCTTGTCCTTGATGTCCTGAGCCGTCACCGCATCGAACGACTCCGCGCAGTCGCCGCCTTGTAGCAAAAATGCCTTGCCGTCGGCTACATCCGCCAGCTTGGCGCGGAGGTCGTCGCACTCGCCGGCGAACACCAGCGGCGGCAGCTTCTCCATGACATCGATGACGCGGTCGAGCGCCTGGACGTCCTGGTACTCGGGCTGCTGCAGCATCGGCAGAGCGCGCAACTCCGCCCTAGACATGATCGGGGACATGGCGGGAAGACTACCTCAGCGGTTCGAGCTACCCCGTCTGGGCGACAACTCCTGGGCCACTATTCGTTGGGGTCGTGAAGTCCCTGGTCGATGGCGTAGAGCGTAAGCTCGACACGGTTGTGCAGCTGCAGCTTCCGCAGCACGTTTTGCACGTGATTCTGGACGGTGCGGTGGGAGACGCACAGCTGGTCGGCGATGTCCCGGTAGGCCAGGCCCTTCGCTACGCGCCGCAGGACATCGATTTCGCGGGCGGTCAGGGCGGGGCTGTCGTCGTGCTCGAACGCGACGGCCGCCATGCGGCGAAACTCCCCTAGGACTAGGCCCGCCAGGCCGGGTGTGAACACGGCATCGCCCGCAGCGGTGCGCCGCACCCCATCGATCAGTTCGGCCTTCGAGGCCGACTTGACTAGGTATCCCTTGGCCCCGGCCTTCATGGCGTTCAAGACGTCCTCCTGCTCGCCGCTGGCGGAAATCACGAGGACCTTGAGCTCCGGAAACTCCCCCACCAAAGTCTTGATACAAGTCGCGCCGTCGGGCTCGGGGATTTGAAGATCCATGACGATCACCTCGGGTTTGGTCGCCCTAGCCCGCTGAAGGCACTCCGTTCCCGTCTTGGCGACGGCTACAACATCGAAACCCTCCTCTTCGAGGTCTTCGCTGAGTGCCTCAATCCACATCGGATGGTCGTCAACGAGCATCACGCGGCGGCGTTCTTCACCAGTCATCTATCTGCGCAACCTCACCGGGAACCGTAGCTCCCACTCTGTGCCCTGTCCCGGGGCGGTGTTCAACTCGGCCGACCCGCCGAGCGCACTCATGCGCCCGACGATCGAGTTCTTGATCCCTAGCCTGCCATGCGATGCGGCATCGGCGACGCGTTTGAGCTCCATCCCCACGCCGTCGTCGCGAATCCACAGGATCGCCTCAGTGGCGTCCTCCTGGTCGAGCAGCACCCACGCTTTTGCTTCGGGGCCGGCGTGCTTCTTGACGTTCTTCAACACTTCGGCCACCGTCAGGGAGACTTCCTCAACGATTAGTCGCGGGACCATCACCTTCCCTGCGGTAGTCGACACCGTGACCTTACTCGATTGGAATCTCGCGAGAGCGGTCGCGAGGTCGACCTGAGTGGTGGCACCTTGATCCGCGACACTCTGGTCGCGGATCAAGGCCCGCAGCTGATCCTCGGATTCGCGCGCGAGGGCCGACAGCCGCTCCCCCTTCGGGCCAAGCGCTGGGGCCTCCCGTTCGACGAGCGCCAGCACCTGCAATGCGCCGTCGTGGACGATCCTCGCGAGGCGTTCCCGCTCCCCCAGCGCGACGGCACGGATGCGGGCCCGTTCCTGCTCGGTGATGGTGTGCTTAAACTGCGTGATCAGAGCACCCACGCAAATAGTGATCAGGAGTGCCCCGAGCGTCAGATCGACGCGTGCCAGCGCCCATCGGGGTGGCACCGCCAGCAGCGCCAGGGACGTCACGACCGCCGATGCGATTCCGGCACCGGTGCCGGTCAAGACGGCGGCGTAGAGGCTGCAACCGAGCATCCAGTAGCCGGCGAGGGACGTCTCGCCGTACGGCGCTGAGACGATCTGCGGTGTGACGATGATGATCGCGGCCGTCACGGCCGTGTCGGCGAAGTGCACCCACACGGTGCGGGACTTCGGTCGTCGCAAAACGCTGGTGACAAGCAACGTCCAGGCGATCATGATGGCGAACGTGATGATCATGCCTTGCATGTCGATGATGGCGGTGCGGTCGAAGGCCAGGTTCATCACGGTAGTGTGGAGGGCCAGAGCCGCCCTGACGAAGGCGGCGACGATGAACATGCGTCCAATGACGTCATAGTCCTTGCGGAACCACGAGGACGCCGCCTGGACCCAGCCCAGCCCCGCCGACGTCGGCTGGCTCACCCCTGGGACACCTCGGGACGCGGCCCGCCGCCGGGACGGGGCAGGATGAAGGCGTCGGAGCCCTGATCCTTGAGGTCGCCGTACTTGACGCGCGCGGCGTAGACGTCGGCATAGTCCTGGCCGGTGAGGCGCTGGATGGCGGCGAGAACCTCGTCGGTGACGTAGCGCTGCACCTTGGTATCGCCCGGCTTCCCCTGATAGTCGGAGAAGTCGAGGGGTTCACCGACGACGACGAGCGGGCGCCGCACCCACGGGATGCCGAACCAGCCGGACACCCTCTGGGTGCCGACCACGCCGACCGGCAGCACCTTCGCGCCGGAGGCCAGCACCATGCGGGCCATGCCAGTCTTGCCCTTGTAGAGCCGACCGTCAGGCGAACGGGTGCCCTCGGGGTAAATCGCGACGACGTGTCCGGCATCTAGGACGTCGGTGATGGCCTGCAGCGCGGCGGCTGAGGCGCGGCCGCCGCCGCGATCCATCGGGATCATGCCGATGGCTTTGAGGAACCAGGCGACGATCTTAGAGCCGAGGCCTTTGTTTCCCTGGAAGAGCTCGGCCTTGGCGGGAAAAGTCACTTTGCGGGGCAGCATCGCCGGGATGATCACGGAGTCCATTGCCGCCAGGTGATTGCTGGCCAGGATCACGCCGCCGCTGGCCGGGACGTGCTCTGCGCCGCGAATGCGTGCGCGGAAGCCGAACCGGACCAGCGGACGGAACAGAAAGTGCTTGAAGAACCAGTACCACATGGGCTGGGATCAGCCGACGCGGCGCGCACCCTGGTAGGGCATCGAGTTCAGCGAGTCCACCTTGACGCCGGAGCGTGGGTTGGCGGCGTGGACGATCTTGCCGTTGCCGATGTACATACCGACGTGGCTGATGCCGCTGTAGTAGAACACCAGGTCGCCGGGCTGCAGGTTATCCTTCGAGACGGCCGTACCGGCGCCGAACTGCGCACGGGAGGTGCGGGGCAGGGAAACCCCCATCTTCTTGTACGAGTAGACCATGAGGCCCGAGCAGTCGAACGTGTTGGGGCCGGCGGTGCCGAAGACGTAACTCTTACCAACCTGGGCCATCGCGATCTCCACCGCCGAACTGCCGCGCGGGCTCGGGTCGGCGGGAGGCTCGGGCTCCGGAGTCTCAGAACCATCAGGCGACGGGCTCGCCGTGGGGCGTGGCGAAGAACCATTGCTGGGCCTGGGGCTCGGCGACTGGTTATCGCGTTGTTCCTGCTCGCGTTGCTCCTGCTCACGCTGCCGTTGTTCCTCCAGCTGACGCAGGCGCTCCTTCTCCTCGGCGTTCAGGCGATCGTAGATGGCCTGCGCCTCGGACTCCTTGATATCGAACTCAGCGGCCAGCTTCTCCTTCTTGGCCTTGTCCTCTTCGAGCGACTTGGTGATGGAACTCTGCTGGTCTCGCAGACTGTCGAGGCGGGCGACCTGGAGCTGGTACTTCTGCAGGTCGGCCGATGAACGGTCGACCTCGTTCTGGATGGCGGATAGGCCGGAGAGGAACTCCGCCTGGGACTCGCTGCTTAGCAACTGCGCCGTCACATCAAGGCCACCGCTGTTGAACTGCATCAATGCGACATCGCCCAGGTCGGTGCCGAGCGTGGCAACCGTCTTCTCCTGCGCGGAGACGTCCTCATTGAGTTGAGTCAGCTTCGTGGTGGCCTCCTCGGCGCGGGACGCGACCTCAATGATCTCGGCGTCGATCGCCGACGCCTCCTCGTGAATCTTGTCCAACTCCTCCTTGGCCTTGGAGACGGCGTCCGGATCTGCCGACGCCTGGGGCACAAACACGACACTCGCAGCGACGAGCAGGCCCACGAGCCCAGTGCGGAACTTCTTCACGCGGATCTCCATACCACTTGACGGACACAACCTGAGAGAATCTTAAACGACCTTCAGCGTATTCCCCAAGTCCAGCCGAAGGGGTGGCACCAGACCGGCCTCGGCAAGGACTTCGACGGCCCGCAGGTCGGGCTCTCGCAGAAACAGACGCCCGGGCACCTCGCCCAGCAGGTGGGACATGACGCAGTCCGAGCACCCGGCGCCACGGGCCACACAGCGGTTGCAATCCACAACGAACTCGTTCATGGGTCCCAACCCTCCCAACGGGTACTGACATTTTTCGTCGGGGCTCCCCGGTAGCTTGGCGACCATGACAGCCAGGCCGACCCAACCCAGCTTCGACGATCTCGGCACGCACCTTCGGGCGGCCATGTTCTGCATCGTCGACTTGGAGACCACCGGGGCAGGTCCCGAGGCCGAGATCACCGAGATCGGCGCGGTCAAGGTATGTGGGGGCGAGGTCGTCGGAGAGTTCCAGACGCTGGTTCGCCCCAGCTTCGCGATCCCGCCGATGATCCAAGTGCTGACTGGCATCACCGACGCGATGGTCGCGTCCGCGCCGTCGCTCGCTGTCGCTCTCCCGTCGTTCCTGGATTTCGCCGCCGAGGCCGTGCTCGTGGCGCACAACGCCCCGTTCGACATCGGCTTCCTGCGGCGCGGGGCCGAGGCGCTCGGCATCGAGTGGCGGCGGCCGGTCGTGATCGACACAGTGGCATTGGCCCGGCAGGCTCTCCTCCAGGGCGAGGTTCGCAACTGCAAGCTGGGCACGCTCGCCGCGCACTTTCGATCCGCCACCCAACCCGACCACCGGGCCCTCAGCGACGCCCGTGCCACCGTCGACGTCCTGCACGGGCTGTTGGAACGCGTTGGGAACCTGGGAGTGGACACCGTAGAGGACCTGCGAGAGTTCTTCACGCAGGTCTCGCCGGAACGACGCGCTAAGCGCACCTGGGCTAAGAACCTCCCAGAGGCTCCCGGCGTGTACTGGTTCGAGCACGATGGCCACGACGCCGACGGCCGCCAACGAACGGAGGTGCTTTATGTCGGGAAGTCCCGCAACCTGAAGCGGCGCGTCGCCTCGTACTTCTCCGCGACCGAGCAGCGTCGGCGCATCCACGAAATGGTCGCCGTGGCCACGGGCGTCAAGACCCTGGTTTGCGCCACCGACTTGGAGGCGGAGGTTCGCGAACTACGGATGATCGACGGGCAGCGCCCCCGCTACAACCGGCGGTCACGGAACCAGCGGCGGCTCGTGTGGCTCAAGCTCACCAAGGAGGCGTTTCCCCGCCTGTCGGCGGTGCGGAGGTTAGCTACGGCGACGTCGTGTGGGGGCCGTTTCGCAACACCGGCGCGGCCGAGGAAATCGCGCGGGCGCTGCGCGATGCGTTCGCGATCCGGGAGTGCACGCACAAGCTGTCAGCCCGCGCCCCTCGCGAGGCGTGTGCCCTTGCCGAGCTGGGCCGCTGCCCGGCGCCGTGCGAACTCGGCGATGCGGCCGACGGCTATGGCGAGGGGGTAGCGCGGCTACGCCGGGCCTGGTCTGGGGACATCCGGGAGTTACTCGGACATGCCTCGGATCGGCTGCGAGACCTGGTCGCCCAGCAGCGATTCGAGGAAGCTGGCGAACTCACCGATCGCTTGAAGGCTGTTCAAGCGACCTCTCGTCGCTTCCACCGCGTAGCCACGCTGGCGGCCTGCGAGGAGATCGTGGCGGCGGCCCCGGAACGCGACGAGTGGGCCATCCACGTGATTCGCCATGGGAAGCTCGCTGCGGCCGCGCGGGCCCGAACCGCCCAGGTTCGAGACGAGGCCGAGACGGCGCGGGCACTGGCCGAGACTGTGAAGAAAGCTCCCGGCGGGTTACCCGCCGGGAGCTTTGAGGAGGCCGAGCGTGTCGCCGACTGGCTGGAGTCCCCGGGCGTCCGGCTGTTGGACACGGTGGGGGACTGGGCTTGGCCCGCGCACTGCGCGATGGATCAGGCAACAGTCACCGAGTTGATCACCACAGGCGTGGTGGGGCGGTCGCGGCGGTCCGTCGGGGTGGTGGCGATGGCGTCGACCACGCCCTTGGATGCCTGATCCTTGACCTCACCGAAAATGGTGTGACGGCGGTTGAGGTGGGGAGTCGGCACGACGGTGATGAAGAACTGCGAGCCGTTCGTGCCGGGCCCGGCGTTGGCCATGGCCAGCAGGTAGGGGCGGTTGAACGCGTGCTCGGGGTGGAACTCGTCGTCAAACTGGTATCCCGGACCCCCGGTCCCTGTGCCGAGCGGGCAGCCGCCCTGGATCATGAATCCGTCGATGACGCGATGGAAGGTGAGGCCGTCGTAGAAGTTGCCGGTGGTGTTCGCACCGGTCTTGGGGTCACGGTATTCCTTCGTTCCGGTGGCCAGGCCGACGAAGTTCGCGACCGTTGCCGGGGATTGGTCATCGAACAGTTCGATGACGATGTCCCCCATGGTGGTGTGCAGGGTTGCGGTACTCATAGCGCCCAACCTACAGCCCAGGGCCCGGTCAGGCGGGGAGAAAACCGGCCGGCTTTCAGGTTTTTCTTTAGCTCCCCCTGACTCGCGGGCCCGCGACCAGGTAGCGTTGATCCTGCTCGATCACGAGCCAACCATTGGAGGACAACAGTGAAGAAGTCACAACTCAAGAAGGCCGCCGCTAAGCAAGCCGCCGCCGCTGCCGAGGCCGGCCGCCACCTGTGGGACGACGCTGTGGAGAAGGCAGTGCCTGCCGCCAAGGAGGCCGGCAAGCGCACCGTCGAGTTCGCCTCCCGCGCCCTCGACGAGCTTGAACCCCACATTCAGGATGCCCTATCCAAGGTCTCTCCTGCCGTCGACGCCGCGGCCGACAAACTCTCCCAGGACATCCTGCCGGGTATCCAAGAGGCGCTGCACAAGGCAGCGAATAATGCCCCGGCCGTCGTCGAGACGGTAGCCGCGCCCGCGAAGAAGAAGCGTCATTTCTGCCGCAAGTTCTTCAAATTCGCGCTGCTAAGCACAATCGTCGCGGGTGCTGTCGCCGCGGTGCGTCACTTCCTGACCCCGAAGGATGACGGCTGGACCGCGCACGAGCCGTCACGCGCCTACATCAACAACAACGACACGTTCGCCACGGCCGCCAAGTTCAACGAGCCCACCCAAGTGGTAACCGAGGAGCCCAAGCCACAGGGCTTCGCGGCCCAGGCCGCCGCCAATCCCGCACCGGCCGCCCCGAAGCCCGCCGCGGCTCCCGCAGCTGCTGCGTCGCAGCCGGCTAGCGACAGGTTCGGCAAGGGCTCCTACGTCGGCGACAACCCGCCGGAGGGCTTCATCATCAAGGGCAACGATCGCTCTCGGAAGTACCACGTGCCCGGCACCCGCGGCTACGAACTGACGATCGCCGAGGTGTGGTTCAACTCTGAAGAGGCCGCGCAGGCCGCCGGATTCACCAAGGCGCAGCGCTGAACCTGACCCTTCTGGCCCTAGCCAGCGCGGTGGCGGCCGCGGCACACCTGATGTGGGTGGTGCCGCGGCTGCCGCCTTTAGAGCCCGATGGGGACGAAGCCGCGCCAGATTTGAGTTCCCCCCGGCTATCAGACGCCGCCATCCTGGCCGGGGTCGTAGCCGTTTCGGCCCTAGCGCTGTGGCGCCTGCCACCGGCGACCTACCCGTTGTGGTTCCCCTATCTCGGTGCGGGCGGCGCGCTCGTGTGGGTGGATTTCAAGACGACCTGGCTGCCGCGCCGCCTCCACTGGATCGCATCCGCTGAGCTCGTTGCGGGGGCCACCATCGCCACGGCGCTATCCCCGAAACTAGTCCTTGGAGTGGTTGCCGGGGCGGTCGCCGGCTTCGCGGTGCTGTGGGTTGTGTGGCGGCTGGCGGGGCAGTTCGGCTTCGGTGACGTGCGCCTCGGCCTGCTGGTCGGTGCCGTCAGCGGGAGCCTGGGCGTGAGCGGGTGGCTGGCGTCGCTGCTCGCCGGCACGATCGTCGGAGCATCGTGGGGCATCGGGCACGCGCTGCGCGGCCGGGCCGACACACCGTTCCCCTACGGGCCCTCGCTCTGGCTCGGACCGCTGCTGGCCGCGGCGTTCCTCTAGGGCCTGGTGGCTTTGACCCAGTCTCGCAGTGTGTGAGTGCCACGGCCGTCGTCGATGGCCTCCCGAACGTCCGCCAGGCACGCCCGCAGCTGCTCGGTCAGCGGCTCATCGTGGCTAACCCCCCGGTACGCCAGCAACGCCGCCGCGGCGTTCAGGGTCACGATGTCGCGGACCGGGCCCGGCTGACCGCCCAGAACCGCCCATACGACCTCCGCGTTGTGGGTCGGGTCGCCGCCGACCAAGGCCTTCGGCTCGGCGGGTTCCAGGCCCAACTCGGCCGGGTCGAGCGTCGTCGCGGTGACGCGCCCGTCGGCCAGCAGCCACACGTTCGACGGCGACGTCGTGGTCAGTTCGTCGAGACCATCGAAGCCCCTGAAAACCAGGCCACGCAGGCCCCGCTCCGCGAGCACGCGAGCGACGATCGGTGCGATCGTGTCGTCGGCGACGCCCAGCGCGATCGCCTTCGGCCGCGCCGGGTTGGATAGCGGCCCTAGAAAGTTGAACGTCGTGTTGATCGCCAGGTGCCGACGCACGCCCGCGACCTGTTTCATCGCCGGGTGATACAGCTGAGCGAACAAGAACACGATCCCCACCGCGTCGAGCACCCCGGCCTGGCGGGTCGGGTCG
>CAMCJC010000025.1 GCA_945875065.1 uncultured Propionibacteriaceae bacterium
TGGTGGGCTCGGCGTGCATCCCGAAGGCCTGCGAATCGAATAGGACGTGGTCGAAGGTCGCCCGCGAATCCAGTGCCTCGAACTCGCCTAGCAGGTCGTCTGATGCGGCCTCCTTGCGGTTCGCGGCCTCGATCAGAGCCTCCGTCTCGGCCCAGATATCCGCCTCGTCGCTGCGAGGGCGGCCAAGGACGTGGTCACGCTGGCGCTCTAGGGTCGCGGCGTGTGCCAGCAGCACCGGCACAGTGGGCAGAAACACCGTCGCGACCTCCCCTCGTCGCCGTGACCGCACGAACCGCCCCACGGCCTGCGCGAAGAACAGGGGAGTGGAGGTTGATGTGGCGTAAACCCCGACCGCGAGGCGTGGCACATCGACGCCTTCGGAAACCATCCGCACCGCAACCATCCAGCGGTCGTTCGAGTCGGAGAACTGCTCGATTTTCGCGGACGCTTTGGCGTCGTCGGACAAGATCACCGCTGGTTTGGCGCCCGTGATCTCGGTCAGGATCTTGGCGTAGGCCCGCGCGACCGTCTGGTTGGTGGCAATGACGAGACCACCGGCGTCGGGCAGGGTACGGCGCACTTGCGTCAGGCGCTGGTCAGCTGCCCGCAGCACCGCGGGGATCCACTCACCGGTGGGGGACAGGGCGGTGCGCCAGGCGTGGGCGGTTAGGTCCTTGGTTAGCAGCGATCCGAGCTCGGCGTCGAGGACCTGGCCGGCGCGGGTGCGCCACGTCATCTGGCCGCCGTAATTCATGAACACGACGGGGCGAACGACGTGGTCGGCGAGGGCTTCCCGGTAGCCGTAGGTGTAGTCGGCCAGCGAGGTTTTCACCCCGGAAGAGGCTTCCTCGTAGGCAACGAACGGGATTGGGTTGTCATCGGAGCGAAACGGGGTTCCAGTCAGGGCGAGGCGGCGCTTGGCCGCGGCAAAGGCTTGCTGGATGCCCTCACCCCAGCTCTTGGAGTCGCCGGCGTGGTGGATCTCGTCGAAGATCACGAGCGTCGCGATGTCGTTGCACAAGATGTCGTAGACGTGGGCGCGGATCGCCACCCCAGCGTAGGTGACCACCGAGCCGTCGAACTGCTTCGAGCGGCCGCGCCTAGTGCCGCCGGTTCCAGGGTCCAAGTGGATGCCTACGCGGGCGGCGGCGTCGGCCCACTGCGTCTTGAGGTGTTCGGTGGGGGTGACGACAACGATCCGACGCACTTGGCGGGTGCTCAGGAGCTGGTGGGCGACGCGCAGCGCGAATGTCGTCTTGCCGGCGCCGGGCGTCGCGACGCACAGGAAATCTCGAGGCTGACGTTCCTCGTACTTCTCAAGCGCGGCCACCTGCCAGGCCCGCAGGCTGTGCGCGGTGCCCCATGCGGCCCGCTGGGGATAGGCGGGGGAAAGATGCTCGAACGCGGACGAAGTCATACGGGCGGCAAGCCTACCCCAGCCTGCCTAGTGGATCAGTCGTCCAGCAGACCCATCAGAAGGGAGAAACCGCCGAACATCAGGGCTCCCTTGGCGAGGCTGCTGACGACCGGATCCAGGCCGTATTGCTCGTAGTAGCCGCGGGCATAGGCGGCGTGCCCCTGGTCCTGCCAGTAGGGGACCGTCTGGTAGCCCTGCTGGACCATGCGGATGTGTGGGTTCGCGCCCGAGGTGACGCGGGCGGCATCAAGCGCGCACGCCGGAACCTCGCGGGGCGTGCCGCCGTCGGGCGTCCACATCACGTTGCGGGCAGATGGGCCGTGGCTCGGGTCGAAGAAGCAGGGTGCGCGGCGCTCGGGAGCTGGCTCGCCCTTGGCGGCGGCGCGGACGCATGCCATCGCGTAGCGGCCCTCCTCCAGGATGTGGGCAACCGCTGTGGCATCCGAGGACAGCCGCGCCATGTTCATCGCCTGCTTGGCATTCTCGTAAGCGTCAAGGGCCTCGGTGTACTTGGTACGCGCAGCATCGTCGAGGTCTAGGCCGACGACGTCTAGGTCGAGGTCGCGAAGCTCGTCGCCGAACTTGGTGATGTCGACCTCCAACGACTGCCTAGCGGCGTCGGTCATCGGGGGATCCTGCTGTCCCAGCATCCCCATCGGCTGGCCCATGCCCATCGGACGGTGGCCACCGGCGAGCGGCTGGGGCTGCTGACCTGGACCCAGGGTCCGCATGCCCCGCGTGGCGAAGTAGGCGAGCACAGCCACGATGATGAGGACCATGAAGAAGCTACCGGACACGACTCACTACTCCTGTTGGATGCGACTGTCTTAAAGGGTACGCGGAATGACCAAGCGCTGCCGGGTTTGAAACTGTGAATCTCCTGTGTGCCAGGGCTGCTTACCATTTACTCCAGGAAGGGGTGGAGCGTGACACAGGCCAAGACGTTTCGGGAGTTGAGCGCCGACGAGTTCTTTGAGATCGCCAAGCTCCGCTCGGAGGTGTTCTTCGTCGAACAACGCATCCCGATCCCCGACTTCGACGACGCCGATCGGGCACCCGATACGGTGCACTGGTGGCTGGAGGACAGCGCGGGGCTGAGCGCCTATGCGCGCTCAGTGGTGCTGCCGGAGCCGGAGGCCGGGGCAACGCGCAGCCTCGGCCGAGTCGCGGTGCGTGTGGACCGCCGCGGCGAGGGCTTGGCGCAGAAGGTAGTCGCGGCGATCCTGGAGCGTTACCCCGGCGAACCGTTCGTGATTCACGCCCAGAGCTACGTCGTGGGGCTGTACGAGCGGCTGGGCTTTAACGTCATCGGGCCTGAGTTCCTGGAGGCGGAGATCCCGCACCGGACCATGCGTAGAGGCGTGGCATGAGTCGTGAGATTCGAGTCAGCGCGGTCTTGCTGCAGGATCCGAGTGGCAAGGTATTGATGGTTCGCAAGCGGGGCACGACGCGGCTACTCAACCCGGGAGGCAAGCCCGAACCGGGGGAAAGCCCGGCAGAATGCGCCGCCCGCGAACTGAGCGAAGAGATCGGCCTGGAGTACGAGCCGGGCGACCTGATACCCCTGGGGCGGGTGCGGGACGCCGCAGCGAACGAACCGGGGCACGTCGTCGTCGCCGATATTTTCCGGGCTCCCGCCCCGGTCGCGTCGCTGCCGAGCCCGCGCGCCGAGATCGACGAGGTTCGATTCGTCGACCCTAGCCGGCCGGCTGCGGACTGGTCACCGCTGTTCGCCAACCAGATTCGCTGGCTGATTTAACCGTCGAGGCGGCTGAAATCGATTGTGTGCAGCACGAGCTCGCCGGTGTCGTCGCACTCGTCTAGATCGACGAGCGCGAGGATCGACCAGTCGCGGTTGCCGGCCGGGTCGTCGAGGATCTGGCGCACCTCCCACCGGCGGCCGCGCTCTTCGACTAGGAAGAAGGCCGGGCCCCGGGCGTCGCGCCCCACACCGATCTCCTCGTGCTCGTCCCAATAATCGCCGAGCGCATCGTCCCAGCGTTGCCGCGTCATGCGGTCGCCTGAACTGAGGGCGGCCAGGGCATCGACGTCGTCATCGGCGCACAGCTCGACGCGCCGCCACATCGCATTGCGAACCATGACCCTAAAGGCCCGCAGATTGCCGGTGACTGGGCGCGCCGGGGCGGGCTCCTCCCGCTGAACGGGAACCGAGGCGGTGCCGCTCATCAGCTCGGACCATTCGTCGAGCAGCGATGAGTCGACGATGCGGGTCGAGGCGCCTAGCCAGTTGATCAGATCCTCGAGTTCGTCGGTGCGTAGCGACTCGGGGACCGTCTGACGCAGCGCCCGGTAGGCGTCAGTTAGGTACCGCAGCAACAGACCCTCGGTGCGCTGCAGCTTGTAGTGGGCGACGTACTCCCCGAACGTCATGCCCTGGGTGTACATGTCGCGGACCACCGACTTGGGGCTGACCGGCGTTTCAGCGAGCCAAGGGTGCCCGGCCGAGTATTCCAGGTGGGCGGCCTCCAGAAGCTCGGCGAGCGGCATCGGCCACGTGACCTCCTCCAGCGCCTCCATCCGTTCCTCGTATTCCCAGCCGTCGGCCTTCATCTCGGCCATGGCCTCACCACGGGCCTTGAACTGCTGGGCAAGCAACAAGACCCGCGGATCCTCGAGAGTTGCCTCAATCACCGAGACGACGTCCAGGGCATAGTCGGGCGTTTGGGGGTTCAGGGTCTCGATGACCGCCAAGGCGAAGGCGGACAGGGGCTGGTTGAGGGCGAAGTTGCGCTGCAGGTCGACGTTGAGTCGGTAGCGTCGACCTCCTGCCGTCGCTTCGGGGAGCCGCGTTACGACCTCTGCGCGCACCAGGGACCGTCCCAACTGCGCCGCGCGCCGCAACAGCGCTCGGCGAGATTTGGTATCTGCCCCGGTGGATTCGACGAGGCGGGCGACGGCGGTGCCGGTGTCCTCGTCACGGTGCAGCAGGTTCAGCAGCAGGGCATGGGTGATCCGCATCCGGGCATGCAGTTGTTCCGGAGCGGACGCTACGAGCTTGTCGAACGTCGCCTCGGTGTAGTTGACGAACCCCTCCGGGGGTTTCTTGCGTCGCACCGACTTCAGTTTCTTAGGGTCGTCAGCGAACTTGGCTAGGATGCGGGCGTTTTCCACCTCGTGCTCGGGGGCTTGAGCCACGACGTGCCCCAGGGTGTCGAAGCCCGCCCTGCCGGCCCTACCCGCGATCTGGTGAAACTCACGGCTGCGTAGCACCCGCTGGCGCCGACCGTCAAACTTGGTCAGCGAACTGAACAGCACGGTCCGGATCGGAACGTTGATGCCGACACCGAGGGTGTCGGTGCCGCAGATCACAGCCAACAGGCCGCGCTGGGCGAGTTGTTCGACAAGCCTCCGGTAGCGTGGCAGCATGCCTGCGTGATGCACGCCGATGCCGGCGCGCAGCAACTTCGCGAGTGTCTGCCCGAAGCCGCCCGCGAACGGGAACCCGGCCAGGGCTTCCTTGAGGCGTTCGGGGATGGCGGCGGAGGCCTTGCGTACGACGCCCTGGCTCAGCAGCGCCGTCGCTTGGTCGACAGCCATCGACTGGGTGGGATGGACGATGTAGACCGGTGCTTGCTTGGTCTCGACGATCTCGGTGATGGTCTCGTTCAGGGGAGTCATCGCCCACCGGTAAGTCAAGGGCACGGGTCGCGTCGCGCCGGAGATCACGGCTGCCTGGCGGCCCGTGCGGCTCGTGAGGCTCTTGGCGAGTTCGGTGACGTCACCCAGAGTGGCGGACATGATGATGAACTGTGCCTGCGGCAACTCCACGAGCGGTACCTGCCATGCCCATCCGCGATCCGGGTCGGCGAGGAAATGGAACTCGTCCATCACGACCTGCCCGACGTCGGCCGCGGCGCCCTCGCGCAACGCTTGGTTGGCGAGGATCTCGACGGTGCAGCAGATTATTGGGGCGTCGGAGTTGACCGAGGCATCGCCGGTGATCATGCCCACCTGCTCCGCCCCGAATGCGTCGCACAGGGCGAAGAACTTCTCGTTGACCAGGGCCTTGATCGGCGCTGTGTAGAACGTGCGCCGCCCCTTAGCTAGCGCGGCGAATTGCGCACCGAGCGCGATCAATGACTTACCTGAGCCGGTTGGTGTGGTGACGATCGCGTGATCGCCGGTGAGGATAGCGAGCAGCGACTCCTCTTGGTGCGGGTACAGCGTCAGCCCCTGGGACTGATTCCAGGCGACGAAGGTCTCCAGCAGCGAGTCGGCGTCTGGGTTTTCGGGCAGCAGTTCGGTCAGGTTCATCTCATGAGCCATCCTTCCACGTCGCGGCCATGCGGAGCAGCGACGTCGTCGCGCCCTTAACATGAGGCCATGCCCGTGACCATCCGGCCCGCCGAGCCACAGGACCTGCCCGCCATCGTGGCGATCTACAACGAGGCCGGTGTCGCGACCACGGCCTCCTACGACCTTGAACCCGTCACCCTCTGGGCTGCCCAGTCCTAGTGGTCGAACGCGACAGCGTGGTCACCGGCTACGCCAGCTATGCGCCGTTCCGTGACAAGGCCGCCTACGCCCATACTGTTGAACACTCCGTCTACGTCGCGTCGGGGCACCGCGCCGCCGGGATGGGGCGCATGCTCATGGGGGCGCTCATGGACTACGCGCGCGGCCGCGGCATCCACACCATGATCGGGGTTCTAGACGCGGACAACGAGGCGTCGCGAGCCTTCCACCGGCGCCTCGGCTTCGAGGAGTCCGCAGTGCTGCGGGAGGTGGGGCGCAAGTTCGACCGGTGGCTCGACATCGTCTTCGTCGCCCACCACTTCTCGTAGCCGGTACCATGCCGCCATGGCTTATCACGCAGACGCTATGAAGGCCGAGGACAGGGAGGTTCTTACCTGGCAAAGACTCGGGGACGCGATCGAAGACCTCGCCCGCCAAGTGCACGAGTCTGACTTCGAGCCCAGCATCGTCATCGCGATCGCCCGCGGCGGCATGATCCCCGCCGGAGCCCTCACCTACCGCCTCGGCATCAAGCTCACCGATGCCATCAACGTCGAGTTTTACACCGACGTGCACCAGACCCTGCCCGACCCGGTTCTGCTGGCCCCGATGCTCGACACCGAGTCGATCGCCGGGCGGCAGCTCCTCGTAGTCGACGACGTCGCCGACTCCGGTCGCACCCTCGCCCTGGTGGTCAAGCTACTCCACGGCTTTGGGGCCGACGTGCGCAGCGCCGTCCTCTACACGAAGCCATCGACGATCGTGGAACCGGACTACTGCTGGAAGCAGACGGATCGGTGGATAGTGTTCCCCTGGTCCGACAAACCACCACTCGACTGACTTCAGGAGGACGCCACCATGGCCGAGATCCGCACCCACGACCCAGAAGCCGGCTCCGAGATTCGCAAGCTCGTCCTCGAAGCGCTGGGGGAGGACATCCGTCCCACCCAGCCCGGCAGCCAGCCCAAGCCGACTAGCGAGGACACCATCGACGAAGCAGGACCCAGCATCGCGTCGTCGCTGGGCGGGACGACGATTAGCTTTACGGACTTCTGAAAGCCAGAGGTGTTTACGTTAACACTGGGCTAGGCTTAGAACTGCGGGCATGGCAGCCCGCAGACGTCTTCCAACAAGGAGCGAAATGACACTCGAGTGGACCGAATTGGACGCGCGTGCGGTGGACAGCGCCCGTATCCTGGCCGCCGATGCCGTGGAGAAGGTCGGCAGCGGCCATCCCGGCACCCCGATCTCCCTGGCGCCCGTCGCCTATCTGCTGTACCAGAGGGTCATGGACACCGACCCGGCCGACGACAAGTGGCTGGGCCGCGACCGCTTCGTTCTCTCCCTCGGTCACGCGTCTCTACTCCAGTACTGCCAGCTGTACCTGGCCGGCTGTGACCTTGAACTCGACGATCTCAAGGCTCTGCGCACCTGGGGAGCCAAGTGCGCCGCCCACCCGGAGTACGGGCACACCAAGTTCGTCGAGTGCACCACCGGCCCGCTTGGCGCCGGCGTCAGCAACGCCGTCGGCATGGCGATGGCCGCCCGTCGTGAGCGTGGCCTGTTCGACCCGGACGCCCCGGCCGGTGAATCCCCCTTCGACCACTTCGTGTATTGCATGGTCGGTGATGGCTGTCTCCAGGAGGGTGTGGCCGCGGAGGCCGCTTCCTTGGCGGGCACGCAGCGCCTCGGCAACCTCGTCGTCATCTACGACTCCAACAACATCACCATCGAAGGCGACACCAGCATCGCCTTCACCGAAGACGTCCTTGCCCGCCACGCCGCCTACGGTTGGCACACACAGGAGGTCGATTGGACCGGCGGCGGCAAGGAGTACCGCGAGGACCTTGATGCTCTCTTCCTAGCCATCGAGGAGGCCAAGAAGGTCACTGATCGCCCGTCGATCATCAAGCTGAACACCATCATCGGATGGCCACTGCCCAACAAAGCCGGCAACCACGAGATCCACGGCAGCAAGATCGGCCAGGACGAGATCGCCGCGCTAAAGGAGAAGCTGGGCTTCCCAGCCGAGCCGTTCGCTGTCGACGAGGCCGCCGTCGCCCACGCACGGGCGAACGCCGCCGAGCGAGGCAAGGCCGCCCGCGAGGCCTGGGAGACCAAGTTCGAGGCGTGGCGCACCGCCAACCCGGAGCGCGCCGCCCTGCTCGACCGCGCCCGCGCCCGCAAGCTCCCGAAAGACCTCAAGCTCCCGGTCTTCGACGAGGGCAAGATGTCCACCCGCAAGGCCTCCGGCGAGGTCCTGACCGCCCTCGCGCCGCAGCTGCCTGAACTGTGGGGCGGCTCTGCTGACCTGGCCGGCTCGAACAACACGACGATGAAGGGCGAGCCCAGCTTCCTGCCTGAGGATCGGCAATCGCACGATTGGGAAGGCGACGAGTACGGCCGCACTCTACATTTTGGCATCCGTGAGCACGCCATGGGCGGCATCGTCAACGGTATCAACCTGTCCGGTCTGACCCGCGCCTACTGCGGCACGTTCCTCGTGTTCGCTGACTACATGCGCCCGCCGGTCCGGCTCGCTGCGCTGATGGGCGTGCCTTCGGTGTTCGTGTGGAGCCACGACTCCATCGGCGTCGGTGAAGATGGCCCCACACACCAGCCGATCGAGCACCTCGCGTCGCTGCGGGCCATCCCGAACCTTGATGTCGTGCGTCCCGCAGATGCCAACGAGACGTCCGTGGCCTGGGGGGAGATTCTGCGCCGCACCGATCGTCCCGCGGGCATCATTCTGTCTCGCCAGGATTTGCGTACCGTCGCCCGAGGCGGCGACTTCGCCTCCGCCGATGGCGTCGCGCGGGGTGCCTACATCCTCAAGGAAGCTTCGAAGACCCCGCAGGTGATCCTGATCGCGACCGGATCGGAGGTCGCCCTCGCGATCGACTCCGCCGCGAAGCTGGAGGCCGAGGGCGTGCCGACGCGCGTCGTCTCCATGCCGTGCCAGGAGTGGTTTGACGAGCAGGACGCCGAGTACCGCGAGGAGGTCCTGCCGAAGGCCGTTACCGCCCGCGTCACCATCGAGGCCGGCATCGCCATGGGCTGGGGCAAATACCTCGGGGCCAGCGGCGCCGCCATCAGCATTGAGCACTTCGGCGCCTCGGCCGCCGGGTCGCAGTGCTTCGAGGCGTACGGCTTCACCGTCGACAACGTGGTGAATACCGCACGCGGTCTCCTCTGACCTAGCCGTCGGGCGGGGTGAGGCTTAGTACTCTTGGTGCATGGCGTTGTGAAAACAGTCTAAGCCACGCCCCCCCCGACGCAACCTCCAAGAACGGGGATTTGGGCGCGGCGGGCACGAGACAGTCCCCCGGAAACCCCAGGAGTTGCTTCAGGTGATGGGTGCTACGTCGCTAACCGACCTGCGCGAGCACCTCGCCGAGGCCGCCAAGGACGACCGGGTGGCCGGGCTGATCGTGCACGTTGCCGAATGCGGGCGGTCCCTGGCAGTTCTGGATGAACTCGCGGAGATCGTCCAAGAGTTTGGTCGCAGCAAGCCGACAGCGTCCTGGGCGGAATCGTTCGGGGAACTCGACAACTCCCTGGGCCTGTACAAGCTGGCGACCGCTTGCGATCGGGTCTTTGTGCAACCCACCGGGAGCGTCGGCATCGGCGGCGTCGAGGTTTCGATCTACCTGCTGCGCGGCGCCCTAGAGAAGGTCGGCATTGATCCCCAGTTCGGGCAGCGCCACGAGTTCAAGACTGCCGCGGACCAGTTCGCCGCCGAGGACGTGACCCCCGCCAACCGAGAGATGACGACACGGCTGGCGGAGTCTATCGTCGACGACGCAGTTGCCGCCATCGCCCGCCGCCGCGGGATCGACCCCGAGCAGGTCAGGCACGCTGTCGACGAGTCGCCCCTGACACCGGCCGAGGCCCTCGACGCGGGCTTGGTCGACGGCCTCGCGTACCGCGACGAGGTCTACTCGCAGCTCCTAACCCAGTGGCAAGCGACGCCGGAGCAGCTGCTCTACGCCTCCAGGTATCGACCTCGCCTCAACCTGAAGAGGCTCACTGCGAAGCGCCCGAAGGTCGCCGTCGTAACGCTGCGTGGCGGCATTGTCACCGGCCGGGGTGGACACGGCCCACTCTATGGTGAGGCAGCCGGGGCAGACATCGTCGACGAGCACCTGCGGGCGGTCCTGCGCGACGACGACTACCAGGCGGTGCTGTTCGAGGTCGACAGCCCCGGCGGCTCGGCCGTCGCCTCTGACGCGATCCGTCGCAGCATCCTCCAGGTCAAAGCCTCGGGCCGTCCGGTAGTTGCGCGAATGGGGGCCGTCGCGGCCTCCGGCGGGTATTACGTGTCGATGCCGTGCGACGAGATCGTCGCGCTACCGACAACCCTAACCGGCTCGATCGGCGTACTCGCAGGCAAATTCGTCACCCGCCGTCTCCAGGACTTGATCGGGGTCAAGCGGGAAATCGTGCGCATCGGGTCGGCCGGCCGGTTCAGCACCGCCACCGAGTTCTCGGAGGATGACTGGCGCCGGTTGGATCGTGAATTGGACCGCATCTACGAGACTTTCGTCGGGTTTGCGGCCGAGGACCGTGGCATGGCCATCGAAGACTTAGAGCCGCTCGCCCGGGGACGGGTGTGGACCGGCGCAGATGCCCAAGAACGGGGCCTGATCGACCACGTCGGTGGCTGGAATCTGGCCTGGCGACGCGTCTGCGAACTGGCAGGCCTCGACCCCGCCGAGGCGGAGGCCGACCGCATCGGCTCGGGAGCCCGACTGGAGCGGATTATTCCCGCCAAGTCCAGCGAGCATCGCGCGGGCGGGACTCACCTGCGCGTGCCCTCCAGTGAGGATTTCTTGACTCGGGCGGCGGCCGAACTGGGGCTCGGCTGGCGGGGTGCGCTCAGCCTGCCTCATCGCATTGAGCTGCGCTGACGTTCAGCGGGTGAGGAAGGAGCGGTCCAGGTTCTTCGGGATGAGGGCCGCGACGACTGCGCCGGCGAACAGGATCCCGGAGCCAACCGCGAAGCCAGCGAAATAGCCGGATGCGTCCACGATCGCGCCGACGATCAGCGGGCCCATGATCGCTCCGAGATCCTGGGTCATTGAGTAGGCGGCGGCCGGTGCCCCGCCTCGGCCCCCGCTGACGTCGCCGACTGCGGCGGATGGTGCCGTGCCTTGCATCGCCCCGCCGATCGCGTACACGCCGAGCAGCGCGATCATCACCCACACGTTTGGGGCAACCGGCATGGCCAGCGAGGCGCCGCCGCAGATCAGGCCGGCGGTGATGAGCACCGGACGGCGCCCGATGCGGTCAGTGGCGAGCCCCGCCGGGGCAAGGGACAACGCCTGTACGGTAGCGGCGATCGCGAACGCGATGCCCGACCACGTTGTCGTCCTCGCGAACGTCTCGGTGATGATGACGGGCACTAGGGCGCTGCGCACCCCGATCGACTGCCACCCTTGACTAAAGCCTGCGAGGCAGGCCGCCTGGAAACGGATATCGCGCACTACCTCGCCGAGCCGACGAGGCGTCGCCGCGGCCGTCGGCAACGGCTCCGAGCGCGCCGGAAGCATCACGAAGGCGACGCCCCCGGCGGCCAGCAGCATCACGGTGTAGAAGTAGAACGGCGCCTGTAGCGAGATCGCCCCCAGCAACCCTCCGATCGCAGGCCCGGCCATGTTACCCAGCAGGAAGCCACCTTGACTGAGACCGGAGGCCCGTCCCCGGAGGTGCTGCGGGGTCGTCGACAGCAGCAGGTTGAAGGCAGCGATCGTGAAGGTCGCCGAGCCAACACCCCCCAGTGCCCGAAAGGTCATCAGCCACCATAGGTTCGGTGAGAGCGCGACCAGGAAGGTCGTGGTGGCGACGATCAACATTCCCAACGCGATCGCGTTTCGCTCACCGATGAGCGCTGCGAGTCGCGTTGCGAAGGGGCTGGTGACCAGACGCATGGCGGCGAACAACGAGACGACCAGACCCAACTGAAATACCGTCGCGTTAAAGGTGCGGGCGAACGGGCTGAGCACCGGGATGACGACCCCGAAGCCGACGGCAACCAGGAAGTTCGTGGCGGTCAGTACCCACACCGCTCGGGGCAGCCTCGCCTCGTGCTCACCGGTCTGCGCGCTCATCCACCGTTCCCTCCGGATCCGCCAAGATCGACCTATCAGACTACTCGCGTACCATAGAGCGCGGTGTGCCCCCGCGCACTGCACTTTGAACGCAAGGAGACACATGGCAGACAAGTCGCCAAAATCTGGCCGAAAGTGGCGGATCGCCGGCAGCATTGGGGTTTTGGGGCTGGTCGCAGGGGGGTACACGGCGGCATACTTCATCGCGGGGGAGAAGACGCCGGCCCACGCCTCAGTGCAGGGTGTGGGCATAGGCGGGCTAGCCCCCGCCGAAGCACAGGAGAAGCTGCGCTCCCAGCTCGAGTCCAAGTACTCCCAGCCGGTGAAGGTCTCCGACGGCGCCGGTCATGAGATCACCCTGGAACCGGCTGCGGCGGGCCTCGGCGTCGACTGGGCCAAGACCGTTGCCGACGCCGGCGGCGGCGCGAGCCTCAACCCGATCGACATCTCCAAGACACTGTTTGGCGGCGGCGAAACCAGCGTTGCCACCACCGTCGACCAGGCAAAGCTGAAAGAGGCCCTAGCCGCCCAGGCGGAGACCTTTACCGTCCCGAGCGCCGACGCTACCTTGAAGTTCGAGGGGACGCAGATCGTGCGGACCGAGTCATCCGATGACACCGCCCTCGACGTCGACTCCACTGCCACGGCGATTGCCAAGGCTTACCAGAGCGGCGAGGCAACCGCTACCGCGACGATCACGGCCCAGGCGCCAGCAGTTACGTCAGCGATGGTCGACGAGGCGGTCAGGACGTATGCGGAGCCGGCCGTGAGCGGTCCGGTTACGGTCACCGCTGGTTCGGGCACCTTCGAGGTCGCCCCTGAGCAGATCGCCGGCGCCATGTCGTTCGCGCCTGAGGACGGCAAGCTCGTGCCGAAGATCGACTCGGCCAAGCTGTTCGAACTAACCAAGGAAGCTCGCGCGGCGCTCGGACTCAATGTCGGCAAGAACGCCTCCTACACGATGCAGGACGGCGCGATCCAGGTAGTGCCTTCGGAGGACGGGCAGCAGGTAGACATTGAGGCGCTTGGCGCGGGGGTGCTGGCGGCATCCGCCAAGTCGGGGAGTGAGCGGGCGGCTTCCGTCGACGTCGTGCAGGGGCAGGCGGAGTTCTCGACTGAGCAGGCAGAGAAGTTGAAGCCGACCCAAGTCATCGGCGAGTTCACCACGTCCTACCCGCACGCCGCCTACCGGAACACGAACATTGGGCGAGCCGCCGAACTCATCAACGGCGCGGTTCTGCTGCCCGGGGAGACGTTCAGCATGAACAGCCGGGTCGGGGAGCGCACCGCAGCCAACGGATTCACCGATGGCTACATGATCAAGGACGGCGTCCTGGTCCAGGACCTCGGCGGCGGCGTTTCACAGGTAGCCACCACGCTGTACAACGCGGGATTCTTCGCGGGCTACGAGGACGTTGAGCACAAGCCGCACACGCTTTACTTCGACCGGTACCCGGCCGGGCGCGAAGCGACCGTCGTGTACGGCAAGCTGGATATGAGCTTCAAGAACAATACCGAGTACCCCGCCTACATCGAGGGTTTCATCAAGCCCTCCAGCAGCGGTAGCAAGGGCAGCGTCACCTTCCGGATTCACTCAATCCCGACCTGGGAAAAGGTTGAATCCAGCGAACCGCAGAAGTCTGGTTTCTACGACGGGGCAGAGCGTGTGCTCGATACGCCCGACTGCAAGCCTCAGGGGGCGATCACCGGGTTCACAGTCACCTGGCAGCGGCTGTTCTACAAGGACGGAGCGGTGGCGAAGACCGAGGATTACCAGTGGACGTACTCTGCCGGCGACCGCCTCACGTGTGCGTCCACAGAACCAACGGGCTAGGGCTGAGCGGGTAGCAAGCCGCTAAACTTGTCGCCGATCTTAAGGAGTGGAAGTGACCTACATCATCGGTTTGCCCTGCGTCGACGTCAAGGACCGCGCCTGCGTTGAGGAGTGTCCGGTCGACTGCATCTACGAAGGCAACCGAATGCTCTACATCCATCCGGAGGAATGCGTCGACTGCGGTGCCTGCGAACCCGTCTGCCCGGTGGAAGCCATCTACTACGAGGACGATATCCCCGAGGACCAGGCCGAGTACTACGACATCAACGCCCAGTTCTTCGATTCACTCGGCTCGCCTGGCGGCGCGGCTCGGCTCGGCGTCGTCGACGGCGACCATCCACTGGTTGAGAAGCTGCCCCCGCAGGGCGAATGATGGGGCTCGCGGACGC
>CAMCJC010000026.1 GCA_945875065.1 uncultured Propionibacteriaceae bacterium
CGATGGCCACGTCGGAGCCGGTGCCCATGGCGATGCCGACGTCGGCGGCGGCCAGGGCGGGGGCGTCGTTCACCCCGTCGCCGGCCATGGCGACGACATGCCCGGCTCGCTTGAGCTGCTCGACGACCTGGTGCTTCTGGTCGGGCAGCACGTCGGCGATGACCTGGTCGATGCCGAGCTGGTCGGCGATGGCCCGGGCGGTGACCTGATTGTCCCCGGTGAGCATGACGACGTCGATGCCGCGCTGGCGCAGGTCGGTGATGGCCTGCTGAGTGGTGGGCTTGATTGGATCGGCGATGCCCCACAGGCCGACAAGCTCCCCGTCGACGGCGACGAGCACGGCGGTGGCGCCGTCGCGGCGGACGCCTTCCACCTCGTCGCGCAGGGCGTGGGTGGTGATGCCCTGTGCCTCGACGAAGGCGACGCTGCCGATCAGGAGGTGCTTGCCCTCGACCGTGCCGCCTACCCCGCCGCCGGGGTGGGCGGTGAAGTCGTCGACCGCGGCGAGTCGCAGGTGCCCGTCCTTTGCGGCGGCGGCCACGGCGTGGGCGAGGGGGTGTTCGGAGTTCGCCTCGATGCTCGCGCCCAGGCGCAGCACCTCTGCGGGGTCGTGCCCGGCTGCCGCCTGCTGCCGGACGAGGCTGGGGTGGCCCTGGGTGAGGGTGCCGGTCTTGTCCACCACCAGGGTGTCGACCTTCTCCAGACGCTCCAAGGCCTCGGCGTTGCGCACCAGGACGCCCTCGGTGGCGCCTCGGCCGATGCCAACCATGATCGACATGGGCGTGGCCAGACCGAGTGCGCAGGGGCAGGCGATGATCAGCACGGAGACGAACACGACGATGGCATAGGGAAGGCGGGGTTGGGGGCCCACGAGCAGCCAGGTGATGAAGGCCGCGGCGGCGATCGCGATGACGATCGGCACGAACCAGGCAGAGATCCTGTCGACGAGCCCTTGGATCGGCGCGCGGGAACGCTGTGCCTGGGCGACCAGGTCGACGATGCGGGCGACCATGGAGTCCGCGCCCAGCTCGGTGGCTTCGACCACGATGGTGCCGCCGGTGGCGATGGTGCCGCCGGTGACATGGTCGCCGGCCTTCTTCTCCACGGGGACGGGTTCGCCGGTGATCATGGACTCGTCCACGTAGCAGGAGCCCTCGGCGACGGTGCCGTCGACGGAGATCTTCTCCCCGGGCAGGATGCGCACCAGGTCGCCGGGGGCCAGGTCGGCGACCTCGACGTCGCGGGTGGTGTCGTCGGCCGTGACCAGGTGGGCGGTGGTGGGTGACAGGTCCAGCAGGGAACGGATGGCGCCCGAGGTCTGGTCCCGGGCCCGCAGCTCGAGGACCTGGCCGAGGAGGACGAGGGTGACGATCACCGCGGCAGCCTCGAAGTACACCCCGACCGTGCCCGGCGCCTCATGCATCGCGGCCGGGAACAGGTCAGGAGCTGCGACGGCCACCACGCTGTATCCCCAGGACATCGCCACCCCGAGGGCGACCAGGGTGAACATGTTGAGGTGACGGCTCACCAGCGAGCGTGCCCCGCGCTGGAAGAAGGGCCACCCCGCCCACCACACCACCGGTACCGACAGTGCCAGCTGGAGCCACTGGGAAGTGCGGGCTGGCAGCACCTGGTCGATTTGCGGCAGCAGGTGGGGTGCCATGGCGAGCACCACCACGACCGCGGACAGGACGGCGGCCAGGGTGAACCGGCGGCGCATGTCGACCAGTTCCACGTTGGGGCCGTCGTCGAGGCCCGCCATCACCGGTTCCAGCGCCATCCCGCAGATGGGGCAGGCCCCGGGCTCGTCCCGGATGATCTCGGGGTGCATGGGGCAGGTGTACTTCCGCTGCCCCGCTCCAGTCGGGTCGGGCGCGTGCCCGGTGTCGCTGGGCTGTCTCGTCGCGTCCGGATGGGTCGGCGCGTGTTCGGTGTGTTCATGCACAGCCGGGGACGGGTCCCCGCCGTCGACGGGTTCGAGGTACATCCCGCACTTCGGGCAGGACCCGGGTTGGTCGCTGGTGACCTCGGGGTGCATCGGGCAGGTCCACGTGGCGGATGGCTCGGTGGTCGGGTGGGTGTGGTGTGCGGTGCTCATGGTCAGCTCCTGGTGGACGTGTGCGGGATCAGTGGTTGGAGCCGTGGCCCATCAGGCGCATCATCAGCATCATCATGCCCATGCAGATCGCTGCGGGGGCGATGATCGCCAAGCCGCTGGCGATGGAGGTGGCGCCGCCCGACCACAGGGCCCAGGCGACGATCAGCAGCATCGGCGCACACATCAGCAGGTGCATCCAGTGGTTGCCGTGGCCCTGGTGCTGTTCCGAGACGTGGGTGCTGGGGTGGTCCATCGGCGCCATGCTGTTCAACGGCGTGATGGTCTGGACGTGTCCCTGGGGCTCGTGGTTGGTGGACATTGGACTTCCTCTCGGTGATCTTCTCTTGAGAACCAGCGTGTTCGGCGACCATGAAGGCACCGCAGCACGTGGGGTCAAGGTTTGGTGAAGCCGAGCCGCAGCTGGGGGCGACGCACCACACCGCCTCCACCCGGAGGTGGCGGCGTGCCGTGGAGGATGGCTCAGGCGGCATGCGTGCTCTTCCCGCCATCGGTGGAGGCCACCACACCGTCGGCCGTGGCCACCAGGATCTCGCCGCGGCCCGTGACGGCCAGCATCTCCGGGGACGGGACGCTCTGGCCGGTGGCAACCCAGGTGGTGCCACCGTCGTGACTGGCGACCAGTGAACCGTCGCCCGCCAGGCCATAGGCGTCGCGGGGGTTCGCCACCCCGGAGACCACGGGCAGGGTGCCCGTCGCCGCCTTCCACGGGCCCCCTGGGTCGATGCTGGTCCAGGTGCCCTGCTGGCCGCTGGCCAGCACGGTCGCGCCGTCGAGCGAGGCCGACAGGCTCATCGGTTGCCCGGGCAACGATCCGTCGGTCCACGTCTTGGCGTCATGGCTGGTCCGCAGGGTTCCGTCGTAGCCGACGAGCAGGTCTCTTGCCGCGGCGAGGGCGTGGAAGTCCGACTTACCCGCCAGGGACTGGGTCTGCCAAGTGCGGCCCTGGTCGTCGGACCGTAGGAGCCCGACGGGATTGGGCAGGTCGCTGCCATCCCCCGGGTGCCCCGACGAGTACAGGGTTGACCCCACGGCCGTGAAGCCCATCAGGTCAATGGTGGGCGACACCTTCTTCCACCCGTCGCGCTGGCCGGCGTAGAGCCCGTCATGGGTGGCGAGCAGCACCTCGCCGCTGGTTGACCGGGTCAGGCCGTGGACGTGTTCCCCGGGAAGCGGCCCGGTGGGGGCTGTCGCCGGGGATGCCGTCGCTGTGGCGGCTGCACGGAAGGCTGGGCCTCGTCGGACTTGGAACAACCCGCGGCCACGAGAACAACGGAAGTGGCAACCGCCACAAAACGGAGTGTCTTCATGTGAAAGTCCTTGTCATCCGTAAGTCAGCGGTAGCGCAGGGTGGTCATCATGCCGATCTCGGCGTGGTAGATGTTGTGACAGTGGAACATCCAATTACCCGGATTGTCGGCCTGCAGGTCCACGTCGATCATGTCCATCGGCTTGACCAGGACGGTGTCCTTGCGCAGCCCGCCGTTGGCGGGCAGCGCGAAGGTATGGCCGTGGATGTGCATCGGGTGGGCCATCATCGTCATGTTCATCAGCCGCAGCCGCAGGCGTTGACCGTCGGAGACCTCGATGGGGGTGTCCTCGCCGAACTTCTTGCCGTTGATCCCCCACGAGTAGGGCTTCATCGCGCCGTTAAGCATCACCTGCACGGTGCGGACCGGGTCCTTGCCGGGCAGCCGTGCCGCTTCCGCGGCCTTCAGGCTGGTGCCGATCAGGACGTCGCCGGCCAGCTCGGGCACCTTCGTGGCGACGGAGGGGGCAGTGCCCGAGGCGGTGCGAACCACGGCGAAGGCCGAGCCCTCCTTGCCCTCCGCCTTGGCGACCAGGGGGAAGACACCGGAGCCGAGGGTGACGGTGACATCGTATCGCTCACCCATCGCGATGAACAAGGCCCTGGTGTCGGTGGGCACCACGGGGAAGCCGTCGCTGTGGGTGACCGTCATGGTGTGTCCACCGAGCGCGACGCGGAAAATGGTGTCGGCGCCGGCGTTGATGAAGCGGATGCGGATCTTCTGCCCGGGCTTGCCGGTGAAGGTGCGCGGCGCGGCGGGGATGCGACCGTTGACCAGGTAGTGCGGGTAGGCCACGTCGCCGGCGTCCCCCAGCGGGGATTTACCGTGACCCATGCCGTCCATGCCACCCACGGAGTGGTCCATGCCGGTGGGCACCGGCCCGGTCTGGGCCCTGAAGTCGGCGAGGATGTCGTCGGGGCTCTTGCCGACGCCGTCGGTCCAGTCGTCCAGGACCACCACCCACTCGTCGTCATACCTTCCGGGCTCGCGGGGATCGTCGATCACCAGCGGTGCGTACAGGCCGCGGTCGATCTGCACCCCGCTGTGCGGGTGGAAGAAGTAGGTGCCCGGGTCAGGGGCGACGAACTCGTAGAGGTACTTGGCTCCCTTGCCGATCGGCTGCTGGGTGACCCCAGGCACCCCATCGGCGGCATTGCGCAGCCGGATGCCGTGCCAGTGCACCGAGGTCCCGGTGGGCAGCTGGTTGTCCACGCTGATCCGGAGCAGGTCGCCGGCCTTCGCCCGGAAGGGTAGGGCGCCGAGTTCGTCGCCGTAGGCCCAGGTCTTGGCAGTGACCCCACCCAAGTCGAGGGTGACCGGACGCGGGGTGAGGGTGTGGGTGACCATGCCCTGCCCGGCCTTCGGGGTGAGCGGTGTCGCCGACGGGATGGTGATCGGGGCGGCGGAACCGCTGGGGCCCTGTCCCGTGCTGGACATGCCGGGCATCGGGTTGGCGATGTTCTTGCCGCAGGCGGTCAAGGCGGTGGTGCCGGCCAGGCCGAGGCCTCCCAGCAGGACCTGTCGTCGATTGAGCATGGTGGGTCTCCTTGTGTAAGTCAGTGGCTGTGAATGTGTCGGCCGTTGAGCCGGATGTGTCAGCGGGCGGGGGTGGCCGAGGGCATCGGCATCTTGTGGTCCACCGGAGTGCTGGAATCCATCGGCATGGTCATGCCCCCCATGTCGTTCTGCATCGTCGAGTGGTCCATCGACATGCCGCACCGGGCTGCTGCCAGCCGGTGACGTCCGGGTCCAACATCCCGGCGATCATCGCTACGTGTGCCACCACCAGGAAGACCGCGACGAAGACCGCGTGCAGGGTGCGGTCTGGTCGAGAAGGTGCTCGCCATCACCGGCGCGGCCATGAACATCAGCAGGTTCCACGGCTGCCTGACCGCCAGCAGCTCCATGTAGTGGGTCATGGGCATCCCGGACATCGACGAGGCGACCGCACGGTTGGGCAGGAACCGGCCCAGCAGCACGGCTCCCAGCAGTAACACGGCGAGGACGGCGCGGGAGCTGCTCGGAGGGGGAGTCGAGGGCAGTGGCGATCTGCAACATGGGTCGTCCTGGGTGGTCTTGGTGGCCCGGGTCGGCCACGAGCACCACGCTCTCCTGCAGATGTGATGGTTCCCCCACACGTCGTGTGAAGATTCGACGAAGATTCCTGGCGGTGAGTCTGGCCTACCCGCTCAGGGGGACGGTGAGGGTGAAGGTGGCGCCGCGGCCCGGGCCCTCGCTCTCCGCATCGAGGCTGCCGCCGTGGGCGGCCATGATGGCGCGCGAGATGGGGAGTCCCACGCCGGTACCGCCGCCGTCGTGGTGGTGGCGTCGGCTGGTGTCGGCTCGGTAGAAGCGCTCGAACAGGTGTGGCAGGTCCGCCGCGGCGATCCCCTGCCCGCTGTCAGCCACCTCGATGCGGGCGCTCTTCCCGTCGCTGGTCAGGGTGATGGTGATGCGACCCCCGCTGGGGGTGTGCTGCAGGGCGTTGCGCACCACGTTGTCGAGGGCCTGTCCCAGCCTGGTTCGGTCGCCGCGGACCACCACGCCATGCGGTGGGCGGGGCACGAGCAGCTCCACACCTGCGGCCTCGCAAGCCGGCGCGAAGGAGCCGCTGCTGTGGGACACCACGTCGGTCAGGTCGACGTGTGCCAGGTGCAGGTCCAACCCACCCTCCTCGGCGGCCGAGACGGCCCGGATGTCGTCGGCCAGCCGGGTCAGGCGTTCCAGATGTGCCTGCATCGCGTCCATGCCCTGTTCGTCCAGAGTGGCCACCCCGTCCTCGACGGCCTCCAAGGTGAGCCTGATGGCCGAGATCGGGGTGCGCATCTCGTGGGCCAGGTCGGTGAGCATGCCGCGGCGGGTGGCCTCGGTGGAGGCAATCCGACCCGCCATGTCATTGAAGGCGGCCGTCACCTGGTCCAGTTCACCGCTTCCCCCCAGCAGGGGCACCGGCTCGTCGTAGACGCCGTGCCCGATCCGCTCGGCCCCGACGCCGAGGGCGTCGAGCTGGCGGCCGATCCGACGGGTCATCGCGACGCTCACGGCGACCGCCCCGGCAGCAGCCGCGAGAATCCCGGCAGCCAACGAGGCTCCGGTCGCGGTCTGGAAGGCCTCCCGGGCATGCAACAGGACCGAGGGCTGTTCCCCGTGACCGGCCTCGCGCATGTGCATGTCGAACAGTGGGGGTCCCACCAGCATCGCCACCGCCACCAAGGTGACCGCCATGACGGTGATGGTCAGGGCTTGGGCCACGAGCAGCCGACGGCCCAACGGCATCGGCCGCGACGGCCCGTCGGCAGTCACCGGCCGCTGCCCATCCGGTATCCCACGCCGCGCACGGTGCGCACATAGCGCGGCGATGAGGGGTCGTCGCCCAGCTTCTTGCGCAGGTGGGCGATGTGCACGTCCACCAGGTGCTCGTCACCCACCCAGCCGGCGCCCCACACGACGCGGATCAGCTGCTCGCGCGACCATGCCACCCGCGGCTGTCCCGACAGGGCATCCAGGATCGCGAACTCGGTGGGTGTCAGCTCCAGCAGGGCACCGTCCACCATCGCCTCATGGCCCGCCGGGTCGACCACCAGGTCACCGAACACGCGACGCGGCTCCACAGCGGGCCCCTGCACCACCGTCGATGAGGAGGTGCGTGGTCGGCGCAGCAGCACCTGGACCCGGGCCACCAGCTCGCGTCCGCTGAACGGCTTGGTCATGTAGTCGTCGGCCCCGACCGACAGCCCCACGAGGGTGTCCACCTCGTCGGTGCGGGCGGTGAGCATCACGATGTAGCAGTCGCTGAAGGTGCGCACCTGGCGGCAAGCCTCGATGCCGTCCAGGCCCGGGAGGCCGAGGTCGAGGACGATCACGTCCGGGTTCCAGTCCCGGGCCACGCGGACTGCCTCCAGCCCGTCGCCCAAGGTGCGGACCTGCATGCCTGCTCGCTCCAGGTAGTTGCCCGCCAGGCCGGCCAGTACGGGCTCGTCGTCGACCACCAGGACCTTGGTTTCGGCATCTGTCATGTTCCCAGTCTGGCCCATCTCAACCAGAGTTGCCTGGAGACCGGTTGGGCGCCAAGTGTGGTCATCCATCCCGTCATGACCGGACGGTCTGTCTTGCTCGGGTGTGGGTGAGCCGGTAGGAGTGGGTGCCGGTTTCGATGATGGTGGCGTTGTAGGTGAGGCGGTCGACGATCGCTGCGCAGAGCCTGGGGTCGGTGAAGGTGTCGGTCCAGGCGGAGAAGGACTGGTTGGAGGCGATCGCGATGGCGTTCTTCTCCTCTCGCTCGGTGAGGACCTGGAACAACAGCTCGGCCCCTCTCCGGTCGAGTTCCATGTATCCCATTTCGTCAATGACCAAGAGATCCACTCTTCCGTAGCGGTTGATGGTCTTGGTGAGTTGTTTCTCGTCGGCGGCCTCCACCAGCTCGTTCACGAGCCGGGTGGCGAGGGTGTAGCGGACGCGGTAGCCCTGCTCGGCGGCGGCGGTGCCGAGGGCGATGAGCAGGTGGGACTTGCCGGTGCCGGAGTCCCCGATCAGGCACAACGGGTCGCCGCGGCGGATCCAGTCGCCGGCGGCGAGCTCGTTGAGGGTGGCGGGGTTGATGTTCGGGTTCGCGGTGAAGTCGAAGTCGGCGAGCCACTTGTCGCGGGGGAAGCCGGCGTTCTTGATGCGGCGCAGGGTGGAGCGCCGGTCGCGGTCGTCGACCTCGGCCAGGAGCAGCTCGGCGAGGAAGCCCTGGTAGGTGAGTTGTTCCTTGGTGGCGGCGGTGATGGCCTCGTCGACGACGGAGCGGATGGTGGGCAGTCGCAAGCGGCGGCAGGCCTGGTCGATCGCGGCCTGGGCGGCTTGTTCAGTGAGGCCGTGACGACGGCGAAAACCTGCCGGACGGGGGCTGGTGTTGGTGGTGGTCATGGGGTTCCTGTCGGGGTGTGGTGGTGGGCTTCGACGGTGGCTGCAGCGGGGTCGGGTTGGCGACGTCGCAACAGCTCGTCGTAGGCGGTGACGGTGGGCAGGGGTCGAGTGTCCTCGGGTAGGTGCGCGATGACCTGGTGCGGGTCGGTGGGGCGTCGTGGTGGCAGGTTCACGACCGTCCCCCGCCTGGTCGGGGTGGTAGGGATGGGTGTGTGGGTGGTGGCGTGGCGGCGGGCTTCGACGGCGACGACGTCGGGGCTGATCGCGCCGACCGACAGGGCGCTGGTGATGCCGGCGATCACCGCCTCGGCGGGGAGGGAGCGGTGGAGCAGGAGCACGTCGATGAGTTCTTGGGTGCCTGCGACGTCACCGCTGGTCTTGCGGGCTGCGGCCCAGAACGCGTCGTGGGCTGCGGTGAATGCCCCCGCGGCTCTGGCTTGGGCCAGGGCGGTGGAGCCTGGGAACGCACCGGGCTTGTGGCGTAGGACTTCTAGGTAGTGGTCCAGCTCGACCCGGGTCACCCCGCGGGTGCCGAGGCGTGGGTGGGTGGCCACTATGGTGCGGCCTTCGAAGACGACCACGCACGAGGCCCGCAGGCTGACGCGGACGCGTTGCCCGATCAGGTGCGCGGGGACGGAGTACTTGACCATGCGGACGGTGATCAGGGCGGAGCGGTCGACGCGCGGGTGGAGGATCAGGCCAGGGTCGAAGTCCTCGGCCGGTAGCGGGGCCAGGTGGTCGAGTTCGGCGTGGTAGTCCTGCCCGATCGTGTTCGCATGGCCGGTGATGCGGCGGGTGTTGTCATCGTGTTCCCAGGTGCGGATCTTGTCGTTGAGTTCGTCCAGGCTGGCGACCTCGGGCATCGGGGTGAGGTGGTTGCGGCGGAACCAGCCGACCTCGCCCTCGACACCACCCTTCTCGTGGGCTCCGTCGATGCCCGGCTGACAGTAGAACGCGTCGAAGCCGTAGTGAGAGCGGAACAGCACCCAGCGTTCGTTCTCCTGGCGGAGCCGGTCACCGCCGTGGATGACCTGCACCACGGCGGAGGTGAGGTTGTCGTAGCGGATGTGGCGGGTCGGGATCCCGCCCAGGGCGTGGAAGGCCTCGATGTGTCCCTCGAGGAAGGCTTCCTGCCCGCCGGTCGGGTAGACGCGGTGGATGGCCTTGCCCGAGTGGGACAGGCGGTAGACGAACATGTGGCACTTGGTCTTGATGGCGTCGAGGATGACGTAGACCTCGCCGAAGTCGACCTCGGCCTCCGCGCCGGGGGCGTGGTCCTGCGGCACCATCGCCTCCACCCGACGCCCGGCCTCCAGATCGATCTGCGCGCGCCGGACCCGCACGTAGTCCCGCACCGTCGAGTACGACAGGTCCGTGGCGCCGTGTTCGTCGCGTAGCCGGGCCAGGATCCTGGTCGCGGTATGACGCTGCTTGCGTGGCGCAGTCAGGTCATAGCGCAGCATCTCGTCGATCGCCGGCTTGTACGGGTCCAGACGCGGTGCCGTGCGAACCGGCCTCTTGCGGGGCGGGGGTTCGGCAGCGGCGAGTGCCTGGCGGACGGTGCGGCGGTGGACTCCGTGTTTGCGGGCGAGCTCGCGGATGGACAGACCCTCCACTCGCGCGTCGTGGCGGATGTCGGCGTACAGCTGCACTCGTGACCCCATCTCGGCTCCCTTGCCCTCGCGACTGGTTCCCAGTGATGGGGACCAGCGTGAAGGGGTGGGGCCAGTTCAGACCGTCAACACCCCGGCAAGTCGCACGCGGGGCCAGATCAGGCCGTCACAACGGGGCCAAACCAAGCTGTCACAACCAGATTCGGGAGCCGCGCAGCAGGGGGAACTCGAAAGTCAGGCTCCCGATGATTGGCGCATGTTCTCGGAGGCAAGTCGCGCGTAGATGAGGGTGTCGGTCCATTCGCCCTTGCTGAACCAGTCCTGGACGTGGTGTGCTTCGAGCCGCATCCCGACACGACGAGCGAGTGCTGCGGAGGCGCTGTTGCGGGCATCCATCTGCGCGGTGATGCGGTGGAGCTTGTAGTGGTCAAACCCGAGGGTGAGCACTGCTCGGACGGCTTCGCTGGCGAAACCTTGCCCGCCGTGGGCCGGGTCGAGGACCCACCCGATCTCGCCCTGGCGGTGTTCGTGATCGGTGAGCCAGAGCGCGATGTCTCCGATCGCGACGCCGTCACGCTCGATGACCAGCGCAAGCGCACCAGTCTCACCATCGAGGCCGGTCTTGCTCAGGCGCTCGGTGACCTTGTCACGGGTGATGTCCGCGGTCCACGGCTCATCCAACAGATAGCGGGAAACCTCAGGCCGCGAGTACAGCTCATGAAGCCAACCGGCATCGTCGGCGCTATGCAGGCGCAGCCGGAGCCGTTCCGTCTCCAACGGCCACTCACTGCTGGAAGCGAGGTCGCGTCGGTAGTGGATCAACTCCTCGTGCTGTCCTGCGGGTGTGGTCCCGACGCATCGCTCGACCTCACGGAACCCTGCGGTCGTCAAGCATCGCTGGGAGGCCTTGTTCTCCGGGAGTGTGCGTGCCGTCAAGGTTCGAAGTCCACTGTTGTGCGCGAAGCGCGATGCCAGCTCTAGGCCGCGACGAGCATGCCCCTCTCCGCGTGCATCGGGATGAATCCAGAACCCGACCTCGGCAGCCTCGGAGCTGACGTCGAAGAGTACCAAGGAGCCCACGAACCGGTCCGTCTCGGCGTCGGCAAGTGCGAGGACTGCCAGCGTGCCTGACGACATACCCGCCGCGACCTCTTCGCGGATCATCCGTCGCACGGAGTCGGGGGTGTAGTCGGGCTCGGGCAGGTGGCCGAAGCGCCGCACAGCTTCATCCCTGGTGCCAGCCGCATACGTGTCTGCATCCAGCTCAGAGAGGGAGCGTAGGCGAGTGTCCTCATAGGTGATCGGAAGTGTGGTGGTATCCAGCATGCGCTAAACCTAACATAGAATGGATAGCTAACTGAAGCGTGTTTGGTTAGGCTGGTGGGGTGAGCTACTGGGAACACCGCAAACCTGTGCAACGCCTCCGCGCAGTGGACATCGTCGAGGTTGCGAGGGCATCGGTAAGGCTGCTGGACGAAGGCGGGTTGAGGGCCCTCACCCTGAGATCTGTGGCACAACAGGTGGGTGTCGCTCCAGCCAGCCTGTACTCCCGCGTCGAATCAGTCGACGATCTGTTCGACCTCGCCCTCGACACAGCGCTTGCAGACGACCCCGTGATGTCCGAGTCGCTCCGCAACGCCGACCTGCCCGCCCTGATGCACGCCTTCTTCGCGCACCTCACGACCCACCGCTGGGCCGGTCAGGTCATCGGCATGCGCGCACCCAGGGGCCCCACATATCTAGCCCTCTCCGAGCGAATGTGCGTCCTGCTCGAACAAGCGGGCACCCCGGATCCGCTGGGAACGGCCTACCGATTGTCCAACCTGGTGATCGGCGCCTCCCTGACCGCCCCCATGGCATCTGACGAGAAGCGCGTCACCATCGACCCCGACCAAGCCCCCACCTACGCACGACTCCACGCAACGCACCACATCAGCCCACGCGAGATCCTCTCCGACGGCATCACGGCACTCCTGACGTGAGGGGGCCTCTTGATTCGGGGCTGCCCTGCGTTGCTGATGGCCACGGGCTGGTCTCCGTGAGAGTGCGCCCAATCGCAGTGCGCCGATAGGCGGACGGGCTGATCCCGACGATGGCGGTGAACTGCCGTGCGGCATGACCACGGCTGCGCCACCCGACTTTTGTCATGGCGACGCCGATTGGAAGATCAGTCTCGACCAGAAGGTGAGCCAGCCGATGGGCCCGAATGTGAGCCAGGTACCGCATGGGCGGCATCCCGAATCGTTGTGTGAAGGCTCTGCCCAGCTGTGACACCGAGAGGTGAACCAGCGTGGCAAGGTCACGGAGCCGCCAATCCCGTTCAGGTGCTTCTGCGAGCAGCCGCGCTGCCAGATCTGCGGATGTTTCACCGGAACGGTGCTCCGTGGCACTCCTAGCTGTTGACGTGTACCGGCAGGCCTGGTGCCGCGCAGCGATGGTCATCGACGGCGCCTCTTCGACTTCACCTGCTGCGTCCGCGCACGGTGTGCAGGCGGTGAAGAACCGGTGGTCTTGAACAAGTCCACCCATGCCTCGACGGGCACGTCCTTCGGGAGTCTTGCAGCGGTCACGCCGTGGCTTGTCAGCCACGACTGTGCGGTCTGTGGTGACCCGAGTGAGGTGGTGCGCGCGAGGATTTGGGCCAGCCCGCGGCCGGGGCCGGTGTAGACGCGGTGGACCAGGGCATGGAACTGGCGTCGCCGTGTCGGGGACAGCAGCGGATGTTCGCGACGGTGAATGGTGAGGATTCCGCCGTCGACTCCCGGACGCGGGGTGAACGCGCGAGCGGGAACACGACTGTGCAACGTGAACTCGAACCAAGGCGCCCATTGCGCCGTCATCATCGTTGCACCGCCGACACCCGCTCTGCGCCGCGCGACCTCCCACTGCACGAGCACGATTGCATCGGTCCATGCCGGGGAGCGCAGAATCTGTCGCAGCATGGCCGTGGTCTGGTGAAACGGCAGGTTGCCGACGAGCACATGCGCCGACGTTGGAAGCCGGTAGGACAGGAAGTCGTCGGCGACGACCTCGACATGTGACGGCAGCCGCTCGGCCAGGCGTTGGGCGAGCCGGGTGTCGATCTCGACGGCTGTCACCGGTCGCCCGAGCTGGGCCAGCGGCGAGGTGAGTGCTCCGTCACCGGGGCCGATCTCGATGATCGGGCCATCGGTGGCGGCCACGAGCCGGGTCATCGTGGCAATGATGGATGGGTCAGTCAGGAAGTTCTGGCCGTGCTCATGACGGCCACCTCGATAGGTAGGCACTGTTTGCTCCGTGGTTGTTGCGGAGCCGGGCACGCTGAAAGAGCCGCCCGGCCGTGATCACCGGGGGGCGGGAGCAACAACCTGTGGAGGGTGCTCGCCGCTGTTAGCGGCTGCGCAGACGCAGCGAAGCAGTGCCGTAGAACAACATGCCCACCAGCGTAGGTCACCCCACTGCCGGTCAGCAATTCAATATCCCGTCCTTGCTCAGAGACGCGGAGATCCGTATCAATGCTGTCAAGAACGAATCCCGAGCTAACCCACGGCCGCAGAGCCTCGGCAACATCGAGACTCATCTCCGTGAGAGACCTCGACAGAGCTGCCACGCCTCTTGCAGATCGAGGTTGGGAGGCTGCCGGCTCACCTGTGTGACGACCGGGTGAGGGGTGGTTTGGGTGACGGTGTCGATGCGGGTCATGTCGGCTGGGGACGGCTACAAGTACCTGCTGCGCACGGTGGCGGCTGGTGATGGTGACCGGTCGCTGTCGACTCCGCTGACTCGCTATTACGCCGAGGCGGGCACCCCGCCCGGGCGCTGGCTTGGTTCGGGCGTGGCGGCTTTGGGGCATGGTGAACTCGCGCCGGGTGCGCTGGTGTCGGAGGCGCAGCTTCAGTTGCTGGTGGGGATGGGGCGGGACCCGATCACTGGTGTGCCGTTGGGGCGGGGGTATCCGGTGTATAGCTCGACTGCTGAGCGGGTTGCGGATCGTGTCGCGCAGCTGGACCCGGCGCTGGGGGTGGTGGAGCGGGGTCGGAGGGTTGCGCAGATCGAAGTGGAGGAGGCTGCGCGGGGGTCGCGGCGTGCGGTGGCGGGGTTCGATTTCACGTTCAGTGTGCCGAAGTCGGCGTCGGTGTTGTGGGCGGTTGCGGACG
>CAMCJC010000027.1 GCA_945875065.1 uncultured Propionibacteriaceae bacterium
CCACAACAACCTCCACAAACCCCGTGTTGCACACACCACCTGAACCCACCAGGGGTTTTGCGTCGCCCGTTCACCTGGCCCGGCGATTCGTGCACGCCTGAAGGGGGCTTCGAGAAGGGTGGGTGCTCCGCGACGCGGGGCCCAGCCCTACCGGTCCAGAGCCGAGGCCCGGCCCCTCAGCCAGCTACGAGACACCCCCTCTGCGGCTGGCCTCCTTGATCTCCTAACAACCATGCTGAACACAGTTAAAGCACCACCGACCACCCGCCCTTAGAAACCAGCAAAACCATTCATAACCGCCAACGCAAACCTGGTGATCTGGTGTCGAACGGGCAACAGCCCCTAAATAGTTCTCCAGAATCAAACTCACCCCTTAGAGCCTGCTTCGAAAATGCCCCTTAAACAAGCAGCGACTGGACAAAGCAATGCTTCGCAACAACTGCCCCCACGCCTACCTATCGGGCAAGATATCAGAGATGCCAGATCGTCCAACCCAGACCGCCACAAGCAAAACATGACTTTCAAAGCAAGCTTCAGTGCCGCGTATCTCATATGCGATCCTAGGTGTGGTGCCTTGTGGCCTCCTTCTTAACTACGGCTGCCCCCAAGTAGAGCCACGTTCGTCGTCCTGGCGACCCAGTCACCCCGGGGACCACCTGCCAGCAAACCATCCACGATACGTGGCACTAGCGGACAAACACCGGGGCGTTCTTCGTCGAGCGCTCGGGGTCAAAGGTGTAGCCGGCTGCGGCGAATCCGGTGATCGCTGCGGCCGAGCGGACCCGGTTGTGGATCAACCAGGCCGCCATCGTGCCCCTAGCGCGTTTGGCGTGGAAGCTGACGACGCGCGGCACCCCGTCGCCGTCGCGATCCTCGAAGCGCGGAGTGACGATGCGCACGCCGAGCCGGTCGGCCTCGACGGCCGAGAAGTACTCGTTAGAAGCCAAGTTGACTAGGACCTTCGCTCCAGGTGAGGAGTCGAGGTCGGCGGCGAGTAGGTCGGTGATGCGGCCACCCCACCATTCGGTCAGGCGGTGGCCGTGCTCGGTGACCAGGCGGGTACCCATCTCTAGGCGGTGGGGTTGGATCAGGTCTAGGGGCCGCAGCAGCCCGTACAGACCCGACAGGATCCGCAGCGACTTCTGCGCCTCGGTGAAGTCGCGGGCGGCGAAGGTCGATGCGCTAAGGCCTTGGTAGACGTCGCCGGCGAAGGCCAGGACGGCGGGCCGCGAGTTGGCAGGGGTGTGCTCGGGGTCGAAGTCGCTGAAGCGGGCGGCGTTGAGCGTGGCGATCTCCTCCGAGACGCGCATGAGGCTGCGGATATCGCCAGGGGTCTTGGATCGCATGACATCGACGAGTTCGGCGGTCTCGGCGACGAGCCGAGGTACGGTGAATCGCTTGGTGGCAAGGGGAGACTCAAAGTCGAGGGTCTTGGCGGGTGAGATCACACAGAGCACGACCTAATAGATATGCGAAGACGACCGGGTAAGCAATCACACAGGCCGCTGATCCTCGAACCGAAGTCCGAGTTAGCGCCCGCGAGAAGGCAAGGCCAGGCTCTTTACAGGTTCTGCAGTGATGGAGGCCTCGGGTGCCCGCCAAAGCTGCATCACCGCCAGACGCGACGACTACCGCGAGTACGGCCGCCGTAGCATCCCGACTTTCGGCGGTATACCGAATCCTCTGGGACATGCTCGGGCAGTGCGCACGAGAAGAGCAAGGGGCTTTGGACCGAACTTACCCGCCGTCGCGGCGACTCGCGTGGGATGATCAACCCATGCTGACGCCCGGTGCTTTCCCAATCCTCGACTTCGATGACGACCCCGACGACCTCATCTCGCCGATGATGTTCGCCGACGTTGAGGCCGATGGGCCCGGCGTCGCCGTGCTGGCGTTCCTGTCCGAGAAGACGATCGAAACCGCCGAGGGGTGGGAGGTACGACGGGTGGGGACCGTGCCGTTCGTAACCGTGGAGTACCCCGTCTACGAGGCGGCGCGCGGCGGGCAGGTGGTGCGGGTCGTGCCGATGCCGATCGGCGCGGCCGCGGCGGCCCTGGTCACCGAGCGGATGATCCGCTCCGGAGCCAAATCGCTGGTTGCCGTCGGTTCCTGTGGGGCGCTCCAGAAGCTGCCGGAGGGGGAGTTCGTCGTCCCCAGCCGGGCGCTGCGCGACGAGGGCACGTCGTATCACTACTTGAAGGCCGGGGCGTGGGTCGAGACCGACGAGGCGCTGCGGGCCACCGTCGCGAAGGTGGTGCGGTCGGCGGGTTTCAGGGCACAGGTAGCCCCGGTGTGGACCACCGACGGGTTCTTCCGCGAGACCCGTGCCCTGGTGGAGCAGCGCAAATCGCAGGGCTGCGTCGTCGTTGAGATGGAGTGCGCCGCGATGGCGGCGATCGCGAAGGTCCGCGGAGTGCGCTTCGCTCAACTGCTGTTCACCGCCGACACCCTCGCTGAGGACGACTACGACCGGCGCGGCTTCGGCGTGGACTCCCACCAGGTCGCCCTGTCCCTGGCTCTAGAAGCGGCGGCCATCTGCTGAAGGAAGCCGGCTGTTCTTGGCCTGGGAAGCGACGGTCAGTCGCAGAGTCCCGTCGGCCTGCCCCGGTATGCGAGTGCCCGACCCGGGCCGGCCCCCTTGCGGGCGCGAATCGCCGTTTTGGGTGAATGGGGGGTGTGTGGCTAGGGGTTTTGCGTCGTCCGTTCACCTGGCCCGGCGTTTCGTGCACGCCTTGGGGGTGTTGGGGTGGGGGTTTGGGGTTGTGGGGGGTGGTGGTGGGGTGGGGGTTTGGGGTGGGCGTTTCTGGGGCCGGGGGTTTTGGGCCCCGGGTGGGGGTTGTTGGGGTGGGGGTTTGGGGGTGGGGTGTGACGTGTCTGCATCTCTTGTTGGGCTGGGTCCCCCTTGGTCAGCCGCACCTTGTCCGGCTGGCCCTACCCAGCCACCCCTACCCCGTCCGCCGCCTGCCCAGCCCATAATGGGCGTGAATCGCCGTTTGGGGTGGACGGGGGTGCGTGTGGCTAGGGGGGTTGCGTCGTCCGTTCACCTGGCCCGGCGATTCGTGCACACCTGGGGGTATCGGGAGGGTGTCGGGGGTCCTTGGGTGTTGGGGTGGGAGGGCTGGCGTTGTCTGTGGTCGGTCTAGGGCCGGGGGCTGGATCTGCCAGCGCTAGCCCAGGGTCGAGGCCCGTTTCCCCTCGGGCGGCTGCGGGTGGGTTTCGACGGTTGGTGCTTTGGTTTTCTGGTGGCTTGTCGAGTGCGGATGAAACGTTGCGGACCCGCTCATGCCGAGAAACCGGCAGGCTTACTCAAGGGGCGTCACTTATTCGACATCACTCCGTCGGGTTTGTGTCAAGGCGCCCCTGAATAACCCGGGGGTCCCGCTTCGCCTCCACCTCAAGGCTGCCCGGCCCGTGTGGCTTCCAAGGAGCAGTTTGCGGCACGGGCTCTGCTGGCGGAAATATCCGTAAGTTGCATCGAGGGTTTGACATGCAGCGTTTCGATGCTAGATTCCGACGAATCGGATACTCGCTCATCGTCTTGACGAGTTGATCGGTGCTTGGCAGCTGCGAGACTCCGCGGTGCGATGGGCGACCTAGCGAAGGAGCTTGACCATGACGTTCCTATGGCGCGCGGCGTTCGGTATAACAGGAGCCCTTCTTCTAGCCGCAGGGGCTTTGACGCCCGCAGCACGGGCAGACGATCAGGATGGCGAGTCCACCACGCTGGTCTCGGTTTCGGACCTCACCGATGCCGCCGAGAGTTCACAGGAGGAACCGCAGGCAACAGCCATGGCGGTCTCGGAGGGGGAAGCGGACGCGAATCACCCGGAAGCTGCTCCGCTGTGGAGGAAACTGTCGCCAGCTGGATGCAAGGGAAGAACAGAGTACCCGCATCCGAGCGGCAACATGGTCTCGGTCCATGCCGTGACCCAGTGTGATCAGGCTGTGGTGCGGGCCGAGGTGGTCACCGTCGTGTTGCGAGATCGCTGGTGGGGAGGAGAGTACGTGATGTCCGGATCTTCTGCTCGCGACAACTCCACTTGGTCCGGTAGAGCTACTCCGCATTCCACCTGCCGGAACGAGGGAGAGTTCATGTTCCGTGCGTACTCGATGCATGCCTCCCTTGAAGACGGAACGGTCTATAAGTCGAGAACTAGGAACTGGCATCCCGATATCAGTCGCTTCTGGTGCTGACGGTGGCATGGGACGGTCGACCGACTCGGTTTCTGCTGTTCGTCGCTGTGGCACTCAACTTGGGAGGATGTGTGGCCGTGCCAGCTGGTGAGCCTCGCCCCGGTCCAACGACTTCTTCTGGGGAGGTGATGACTGCGGTAGAGGCTCCACCGGCAGGTGTGCCTGATGCGACCGTGAACGGGACGGCGATTACTCGGCTGTCTTATCTCTGGTATGACCGCTCAAGTGGTGCGTATAGCACCACCCGGCCGACGATCGCGCCCAACGATGTGGTCGCCGTTGAGGTCGACGGTGCGGTGAAGATCACCGTCAATTCTCCCGTGGTTCCGGCGCAGTTTCTCGTGCGTGAGTTCACGGCATTCGACGCCCAGGGTATTCCTTCCAGTGAGCGGCCAACGGTCGAGTGTGCAGTGGAGACGGGGGCATGTTCATTGACTACAGATACTGAATCAGTGACTGCTGCTGTGAAGCTTGATAGCGCCACCGTGTTTGTGACGGTGGAGGTGTACTACCACATCGATTCGATCGGCCTGAGCCAGCCGTTTGACATCGTCACCTATGGTTTCAGGGTGTGAAATGTGCCTCTGGAGGTGCGGTTGTGCAAGTAAGTGACCTGGTGGGTGAGGGCCACGAGTGCGCGGTACGGGTCCTGCTGCCGGTTCGCGGGGCTCGTGATCAGTGGCATGCCTGGGCGGATATCGTCCCGGGCGCTTTGGTTGACGGAGACACGTCGTGGGAGCAGATCAGTCACGCTGCGCCCGCGCTGGTGCAACCTCCGTATGGGTCCCTGTCGGAGCAGGCGTCCGAGGCGCTCGTCGCTGCTCTCACCAGGGACGGGGAGAAGGAGTGCGACTTCATCCACTGGGCCGGCTACGCCGAGGATGACGTCCTGCCGCGCGAGGACGTGGTTGTGCCCGCATGGGCGTTGCCTCTCGTCCGGAGGCTGTCGGTGGACCCAAAGAAGTCCATCCGCCAGGGCTTGCCGCTGGATATCGTCGTGATCCGCGAGCTACTGTCCTGGCTTGCCCGCGAACTCCCCTGGCACACACAGCAGTGCCCGATGCTGATCCTGCCCCAAGACCGTAGTTTCGTCGCGGCCTGCCCGATCTACCACGACTCGGTGTACATCGGCTGCACCAAGGAACTGGGGAAGTCACTGCTCACGGCGGATCTCGACGCCTTCCCGATCGCGCTCGACAGTGTGATCCGCGGGACCATCGACTGGCAGCCCGACGAGTGACGCTGGCCATGCGGAGCCGAGGCGCCGGGGTCTGTTAGGAGCGCGCCGCAGACGGACTCACGCTTGGAGTTGGTGCCCCGAGGGGCAACACTGGTCGGCGGAAACCTCTTGCGCTCGCGTCTAGAAGGTTCTAGTATTTCTTTCACTAGAACCTTCTAGAACACGGCAGTTCGGAGGAAACATGACCGCAACCACGCCCCGCCGGGTAGCCCTGATCGGCACCGGGCGCATCGGCACCCACCACGCCACCACCATCCACCGCGAGGTCCCCGGCCTCGATCTGGTCTTGCTCGCCGACCCCGCCGACGGGGTCGCGCAACGCCTCGCCGACGACCTCGGTGTCCCCGCCGCCACCGCCGATCCGATGGCGGCCGCGACCTCGTCGGACGTCGACGCCGTCGTCATCACCACCCCGGCGCGCACGCACGTCGACCTTGTCTCTGCCGCCCTCGACGCCGGCAAGCACGTGTTCTGCGAGAAACCCCTCGCCTTGACCCTCGAGGACAACGACCGCGTCACCAAGCAGGCCACCGAGGCGGGCCTGGTGCTGCAGGTCGGCTTCAACCGTCGCTACGATCCCGGCTTCGCCGCCGCCCGCAAGGCGATTGAGGCGGGGCAGATCGGCGACGTCCAGCTGATGCGCTCGGTCACCCGCGATCCCGGTCCCTTCAAGGCCGACCCCACCAAGGTCCCCGCGTGGACGATCTTCTACGAGACCCTCATCCACGACTTCGACCTGCTGAACTTCTTCAACCCCGGCGCGACGGCAACCTCCGTCTACGCCCGCGTCGACGCCCTCGTCGCGCCCGAGTTCCGCGACGCCGGCTTCCTGGACACCGCGCTGGTTTCCATCCGCTACGACAACGGCGCCCTCGCCACCGCCGAGGCCAACTTCTCCGCCCTCTATGGCTACGACGTCCGCGGCGAGGCCTTCGGCAACAAGGGCATGGTCACCGCCGGTGACGCGCGCCTGACCTCGATGACGGCGTTCCTGGCCGACGGCGTCGCCGCAGCCACCGGCCGCAGCGACACTGAACTAATGCACTCGTCGTACCTCGGCGAGTTCCTCGCCTTCGCGGACGCCGCCTGCGACCCGTCGAGCCCCTACCCGACCGGCCTCGACAATCGCCGCTCCCTGGAGATCGCGCTCGCCTGCATCCGCTCCGTCGAGGAAGGCCGTCCCGTCGAGCTGTCGGAGGTGGCGTCGTGATAACCCTCGCAGTCAGCGCCGAGACCGTTTACGTCGACCTGCCTTTCCTGGAGCGCGTCCGTCGCCTGTCCGAGCGCGGCCTCAAGGTCGAGATCTGGGACTGGAGCCGCCACCTGGAGGACCTGGACGCCCTGGCCGCCAGCGACGCGGAGGTTGTCTCGATGACCGGCTACTTGCGCGGCAACCTCACCGACGACGACGGTATCGCCGAGTTCCTGGCCACCGCAGAGGAGTCGTTGCGGATCGCGGAGAAGCTGGACTGCCCGCGCCTCAACGTTCACGGCACCGGCCTCGACGATAAGGGCCTTCCCGTGCGGCCCGTGGAGGTCGTCACCGGGAAGATGTGGGCGAAGGCCGCCCTGACGCTGGAAAAGCTCGCCGCCCTCGGCGAGCGCGAGGGCAGGGTGTTCACGCTTGAAAACCTGAACCTCGCCGTCGACCACCCTGGCACGCCGTTCGCCCGCGCCGAGGACACCCTCGCGCTCGTCTCCGCCGTCGACTCGCCGGGACTACGCCTCAACCTCGACCTGTACCACGCCCAGATCGGGGAAGGAAACCTCATCGAGCTGTGCCGGGCGGCCCTGCCGTGGATCGGCGAGATCCAGGTCGCGGACGTCCCCGGTCGCTGCGAACCCGGCACCGGCGAGATCAACTACCCCGCCGTAGCTGCCGCGCTTCGCGAGATGGGCTTCGACGGCACCGTCGCGCTCGAGGCCTTCGCCAAAGACGACCCAGACGCCGCCGTCGACGCCTTCGTCGCCGCCTTCAACTGAACTGGCTCTCACTTCCCTCAGGGTCGGGCGGTCCTCCCCAATTCCGCCCGACTCTGGACCCCACCCTCCAGGAGGTTCCATGACCATCCTCGAAATGCGTGATATCAAGGTGCAGTTTCCGGGCGTGCTCGCTCTCAAGGGCGTCCCCTTCGATCTGCGCGCCGGCGAGGTCCACGCCCTGATGGGCGAGAATGGCGCCGGGAAATCCACGCTGATGAAGGTGCTCGCCGGCGTCTACACCAACTACGAAGGCAGCATCACCTACAAAGGCGAGGAGATCGTCTCCCGCAGCATTCCCGAGCAGCGACAGCGCGGCATCAGCATCATCTTCCAGGAGATGGAACTGCTGCCGAACCTAACGGTCGCGGAGAACATCTTCCTCGGCCGCCAGCCGACGAACGCCACCGGCACCATCGACTGGCGCCGCATGAACCGCGACGCCCGCGAACTCCTCGACCGCATCCGCACCCCGATCCCCGAAGACGCCCTCGTATCGCACCTCAGCGTCGGGCAGATGCAGATGGTGGAAATCGCCAAGGCGCTGTCGTTCCAGGCCGACGTCATCATCATGGACGAGCCGACCGCCGCCCTGACCGGCAAGGAGGTCGACGGGCTGTTCGCCAACATCCAAGACCTCAAGGCCCAGGGCGTAGCCATCTGCTACATCTCCCACCGGCTGGAGGAGATCCGCCGCATCGCCGATCGCGTCACCGTCTTCCGCGACGGCGGCTACGTCGGCACCCGCGACGCCGCCGACCTCAGCGTCGACGAGATGGTTTCCATGATGGTCGGCCGCGAGATGGACGACTACTACCCGCGCGTTACGGTCCCTAGGGGCGACGTCGTGCTCGAGCTCTGCGACATCCGCCGCGGCCACGTCCTAAAGGGCGTCTCGCTGGTAGCGCACGCCGGTGAGATCACCGGCCTGTACGGGCTGATGGGGGCCGGCCGCACCGAGCTGATGCGCGCCGCGTTCGGCGCCGACCCGTACGACTCGGGCAGCATCCTGATCGACGGCGTCCCGGCCCGGATCCGTAACCCGCGCGACGCGAAACGCCACGGCATCGCGCTGCTCACCGAGGATCGAAAACAGCAGGGGTTGATCCTCGACTTCGACCTGAACAAGAACATCTCCCTGGCGAACCTCAAGGCCGCGATGGGGCCCTTCGGCTTCGATGAACGCAAAGAGAGCCGCCACAACCAGGAACTAGCCGACTCGGTGCGGGTGAAAACCCCGTCGCTCAGGCAGCTCGCCCGGAACCTGTCGGGCGGGAACCAGCAGAAGGTCGTGCTCGCGAAATGGCTCAACACCGACTCGAAGGTGTTCATCTTCGATGAGCCCACCCGCGGCATCGATGTCGGGGCGAAGGCTGAGATCTACAGGATCATGAACCGGCTGAAGCAGGACGGAAAGGCTGTGATCGTCGTCTCATCTGAGTTGACCGAGTGCATGGGTATAAGCGACCGCATGTACGTCATGCACGAGGGCCGCATGACCGGCCTCATTGAGGGCGACGAGATGGGGGGACTCACCGAGGAGACCGTCATCGCCTACGCCACCGGCACCAAGACCACCCAGTCCTTCCCCGAGGAGCAATGATGACCACCACCATCCCGACCGAGGCCGAGCGGCGTCGCTTCGGTGTTAACTCGACGAACGTAACGTCGGCTGCTGTGCTGATCGCGCTTTGTCTGCTGCTGTCCGCGCTGTCCCCGGCCTTCCGCGACCCCCAGAACCTTATCAACATTCTTCAGCAGGTGACCGTCAACGCCATTCTCGCCTTAGGCATGACCATGGTGATCTTCACCGGTGGTATCGACCTTTCGGTCGGCTCCGTGGTCGCCTTCAGCGGTATCGTCATGGGCATCCTGATCGTCGACATGGGCGTCAATCCGTGGCTAGCCGCGATAGCCGGCATTCTGCTGGGGGCGGTATGCGGCACGATCAACGGCATCCTGATCTCCAAGTTCAGGCTGCAACCCATGATCGCGACGCTGGGCATGATGAGTATCGCGCGCGGCGCCGCGCTCACCCTGGCCGGGGGCCGTACGATTTCCGGCTACCCGCCTGGGTTCACCTGGCTCGGCAACGGCACCATACCTGGTACCACCATTCCCGTGCAGATCATCTTCATGCTGTTGCTCTACGTCTGCGCCTACTATTTCATGCGCTACCGCCGCTTCGGGCGTGCGCTTTACTCCATCGGAGGCAACGAAGAGGCCACGCGCCTGTCCGGCATCAACGTGTTCAAGTTCAAGACGCTGTCCTACACAGTCGCCGGGGCCCTGGCGGGCGTGGCGTCGGTGGTGCTCGTCGCCAAGCTCAATTCGGCCCAATCCATCGCCGGGCAGGACTATGAACTGGACGCCATCGCCTCCGCAGTCATCGGCGGTGCCAGCCTCCTGGGCGGGGTCGGGTCCATCTGGGGCTCACTCATGGGGGCGCTCATCATCGGCGTGATCCGAAATGGCCTCAACCTGCTCAACGTGTCGTCATACCTGCAGAAGCTGATCATCGGTCTCATCATTCTCGTCGCCGTTCTAGTGGATGCCTTCCGTAACCGATCACGTTCCTGAGGGGAGAGACATCGAGATGAGGAAAATCCTATCCCTGCTGCTGACTACGGTGGTGCTGTTCGGGTTCTCGAGCTGCTCCAGCACCCCTCGCGATCAAGACGGTGTGACACGGATCGCATACATTGTCAAAGCCATGAGCGACGAGTTTTGGACCGACATGCGCGCCGGTGCCGAAGAATATGCGGCTGCCAATGACATTGAGCTGACATTTCAGGCTCCCGACAAAGAGACCGACGTGGAGCGCCAGATCCAGATGGTGGAGAACGCACTGGTTTCCAAGGCCGACGCTATCGTCCTGTCAGCCGCTGACTCAAAGGCGTTGATCCCGGTCATCGTCCGCGCCAACCGGGCCGGGGTCCCGGTCGTCTTGGTCAACGACACCATTGACCCTGATGCCCTAGCGGCTCACGGCGGGTATGTCGCCACCTACGTGGGCATCGACCAGTACAAAGCGGCCGAACTGGCTGGCAAGGACGCTGTCGCCCAGCATCCCGGCGGCGGGAACGTCGTCCTGCTGGAGGGAATCGCCGGTGTGAGTGCGCTGCAGCAGCGACTCGACGGGTTCAAAGACCAGATCACTTCCGCCGGGAACTTCACGATCGTCGCGTCGCAGACTGCCAACAACGATCGCAACCAGGCATTCAACGTGATGCAGAACATCCTCCAGTCCAACCCGGAGGTCGACGTCGTGTGGGCGATCAACGCTGAGATGGGGCAAGGCGCCATTCAGGCGATCCAGCAAAGCGGCGTCACCCGACCCATCGCGGTGTATGACTTCGACGCCTCCGCCGATGACCGTGCAGCCATCCGTGCTGAGACGTTGGTTGGATCGGTTGCCCAGTTCCCCAAGTTGCAGGCTGCGGGGGCCCTCAAAGCGGCGACCGATGCCATCGCTGGCCAGAAACTTGAGGACCATACCGTCACCAAGGCGGAACTGATCACCAAGGACAATGTCGATACCCTTAACGAGTAACGACTGATTTAACGCGCAAGGTGGCCGGGGAAACCTCGGCCACCTGCCGTTGTGGTGAGGGGGTTTCGATGGCTGGCAAGCGTCCTACTCTGGTGGATCTGGCGCAGGCGAGTGGCTTTTCCGTTGCCCTGGTGTCGATCGTGATGCGGGACGCGCCGGGCGCGTCGGAGGAGACCAGGCGCCGGGTCAAGGAAGTCGCGGAGCAGATCGGATACCAGCCGAACTGGCTAGCCAGGGGGCTGCGCAGCGCCAATTCGGGGCTGATCGGGGTGTGTTTCGCGATCTCGCACCCGTTCCATGCGGACCTGGTTCGGCACTTGTATCAGGCGTCGTTCGGCAAGCCGATCGACCTGGTGCTGAGCGCCCACCTGCCCGGTCGCAGCGAGGAGACTGCGGCGGTGACGCTGCTCGACAAGCGTTGCGAGGCTGTCGTGCTGCTCGGATCGACGCTGCCGGAGGAGGCGATGGCGGCGATGGCTAAGCAGGTGCCGGTGGTCGCCGTCGCACGGCGGGTCGGGGAAGCGGCGGGCGTAGACGTCGTCCGCTCCGACGATTATGCCGGGGCCGCCATGGCCGTCGACCACCTAGTCGAGCTTGGGCACGTGCGGATCGCGCACATCGATGGGGCGTCGCAGGCTGGGGCGCCGGAGCGTCGCGACGGCTATCGCGACGCGATGGTGCGGCATGGGCTCGGCGATGAGGTGCGGATCGTCGGCGGCGGCATCGAGGAGTCGGACGGGTACGGCGCGACGCTGGAGCTGTTCGGGCCGGGGCCGGGACCGACGGCGGTGCTGGCGTTCAACGACGAGTGCGCCGCCGGGGTGCTGTCGGCTGCCGCGGTCCTGGGACGCGATGTCCCCAGCGACCTAGCCGTCGTCGGTTACGACGACTCGCGTCGTGCCCTAACGACTAGGGTGCCCTTGACGTCGCTGGCTCAAACCTACGAGGCCCTAGCCAAGGCGACGATCGACCGTGTCGAGGCGCAGATCACCGAACGGGGTCCGGCGATAGAGGTCGTGACGGAACCGCAACTGGTGGTGCGTGAATCGACGGCGGGTAGCGCGTCGAAGGCCGGGGGGCTTACCAGCGGTCGTGGTGGACGACTTGGTCGAGGGGGACGCGGTCGTTCCAGCCGAAGCGGATCAGATCCGGGGTTTCCTGGAGTTTGCTGACCCTGCCGACGCACAGCCAGGCTACGGGGCGGATATGCTCGGGGAGGCCGAGGAGGTCGGTGAGGAAGTTCTCGCGGTAGAAGGAGACCCAGCCAACGCCGAGATCATGGGCGGTGGCGGTCAGCCACAGGTTCTGGACGGCGCAAACGACGGAGAAGACGCCGGCGTCGTCGATGGTGTGGCGGCCGAGAACGTTGGGGCCGGAGCGGGTCGGGTCGTAGGTGGCGACGATGCCGAGTCCGGATTCGCGGATGCCCTCGATCTTGATGGGGTTGAAGGTGTCGCGGCGCTCGCCGGTGAGGGAGTCGGCGTAGGCCTGGCGGCATTCGTCGACGTGGTTGGCGAAGCTGCTAAGAAGGTCAGGGTCGCGGACGACGACGAAGTCCCAAGGCTGGCTGTTGCCGACGCTGGGTGCGGCATGGGCGGCGGTGAGCAGGTCGCGGATGACGGCGTCGTCGAGGGGGTCGCCGGTGAACTCGGCGCGCACGTCGCGTCGCCGCTCAATGATCCCCCGCAACACCGCACAAGTCTCATCAGTCATGCGCACAACCGTAGCCAGCGGCGCGTGCGGGTCGGCGGCGACCCCGGGGTACGGGAAGGTCGCGTTGCGATACGCGGTGTACGCGATAGGCGGGCGGGGTACGGGCAAGGTCGCAGGTCGTCTCACTGCCCGGAAACCGTGGGCGCCGTGCTCCCGCTCTCCCGGCCTGCCTACCCCGTCCTCCTGGCCTGCCTACCCCGTCCTCCTGGCCTGCCCACCCCGCCCCCCGACTCTGTGCGCGAATCGCCGTTTTGGGTGAATGGGGTGGTTTGTGGCTAGCGATTTTGCGGGACTCGTTCACCCAGCCCGGCGATTCGTGCACACCCCTGGGGCATGTGGGCTCGGGAGGCGACGGCGCGGGTGCCACCGGCCGAGGTTCTCGGTGTCGTCGCTAACTGGCGACGATGGGTTCGCGACGACCACGCGCTTGACCCCCACGTTGCGGGAGGGCTGATGGTGGTGGGCATGAGAGAAGATGAGCGAATGGAGGAGCCGGAGCTTTGGACCGTCGGTGAGGTTGCGCGGCGGGTCGGGGTGAGCGTGCGGGCGTTGCACCACTGGGACGAGATCGGTCTGGTTAAGCCGTCGGGTCGCAGCTGGGGCGGGTATCGGCTGTACGACGCCGACGACGTCGCCCGGATCCACCGGGTGCTGGTGTATCGGGAGGTCGGGATTCCGCTGGCCGAGATCGCCGAGGTCCTAAGCGAGGGCGACGACGCCGCTCACCTGCTGCGGCAGCGAACCCTGTTGTCGGAGCGCATCTCTCGACTGCAACGGATGGCCCGTGCAGTGGATCGGATGCTGAAAGGGAGCACCATGAACACGAAACTGACGGTGGCTGAGCAGATTGAGCTGTTCGGTAGCGACTGGAGCGACTACAGCCAGGAGGCGGAGCAGAAGTGGGGTGGCACGCCGGAGTGGGCGCAGTCCGCGGCAAGGCAGGCGACCATGTCGAAGGAGGATTGGGTCAAGGTCCGCGACGACGTGCGTCAGCTGGAACGAGACCTCATCACTGCGCTGGATAACGGCGTCGCGCCCGGAAGCCCCGAGGCGAACGCACTGGCCGAGCGGCACCGCGCGTCGATCGATCAGTGGTTCGATGCGTCGCACGCCAAGCAGGTCGTGATCGCGCGGGGCTATATCGAGGGCGGCCGGTTCTTCGACCACTACGAGGGGCAGCGCGAGGGTCTCGGAGCTTGGCTGAAGGAGATCGTCGACGCCAATGCCAGAGCCCATGGCGTCGACCCGGCGACGGCGGTCTGGGAGTAAGACGGGTTTGAATCCGGCCGGGCGTCACTCGTGGTCGTTGAGGGCTCCCTTGGCGGCTGCGTGTGACGCCTTGCCGATGGGCTGACCCCGTTTTTTAGGTCCGGTGGTTCTGGGAGTCGTCCTGTCGCCCG
>CAMCJC010000028.1 GCA_945875065.1 uncultured Propionibacteriaceae bacterium
GGCTTTCCTCATGGTCTTACCTGATTTGTTGGGGTGCTTTTTCATGGTGGGTTGGACCCCTTGGTGGGCGGGCTGCGAGCCCGCCCCGCCCACGGCCAAATCATCGGCATGACGGATGAGTTTCTGCTGTATCCCCGATGGACAGTAGAGGCTAATTTGTGCTACTTCCTGAATGACAGAAGGCCTTTTAGTAACCCTATGGTCGATCGCCTCGTGTCTCCCGAACTGCGCGGTGTGCGGGCAGGAAGACTCTCAACGGGGCAGGCAAAGCTGGTTATGCTAGCGATTGTCTTTGGGGCCTCGGCGCAAGTTTTGCTGTTGGATGAATTTGTCAACGGAGTCGATGAGAAGGCGCGACAGGTGGTGAAAGAGTGCCTACTTCACATACGCGACGTCGAAGAGAGGATAGTCGTTGCCACCGGGCATGACCTGGCTGTGCTGGAAGACGTGGCCACACACGCTTTCCTGATGCGAGAAGGTGCTTTGGTTGATCTGACGCCGAAGATGCTGCAAGCCGGGACGCTCAAGGGGATTTGGTAGGAATATGTTGAGTGAGTTTCGTCGAGAATTGTTTTGGGCAAAGAAGTCATGGTTGACGGCTTACGTGGTTCTCGCGTGCGCACTCTTCGGGATTTGGGTGCTGTCTTCAGCAGTGACCTTCGAGCGTCAGGCGAGCGAGACTTTCGAGGCTTCTTCAGAGGCTGCCCGAGAGAATGGGGTGTCCGTGGAGGAGGCGTTGAAAGCCCCTGTGGTCGTCACGAAAGAGGCAGGGGTGGAAGTGGTGGACAATGCCCTTCGTCATGATTTTGAAACAATGATCGCTTCCCGTGGCGTATTGACTGGCTTTGGTATGGTGACGAATGGGCTTTCGGTCGCGTGTGTGCTCTTGTTGCCAGCATGCGGGATAGTCGTGGGGATGGTCTCGATATCGCATGATCGTCGCACGGGAGGGATCGTGCTGCGCTGGCCGCAGGCTCCTGGGAGGGTGATTCTCGCTGCGAAGGCGATCTTGGGTGGTGCAGTCATGGTGGGGGCTGTTGGGACTGTCGCCTTGATTGCTGGAGTGGCCGGAATGATCATATCCCAAGGAGAGGGAGCCAGGCCTGTTGAGGCACCATCTGTGATTCAAGTGGCTGTGCTGGCTGGCTATGCCATCTTTGTTGGTTGCATTTCTGTGCTGGTTGGGATGTTTGTGGGGACTATTCATCCGAAGATGACCGTGGCTTTGGTCGTGTTCTTCGTGGCTTATTATCTGATGCCACTTGGGGGAGTGTGGGACCCGCGAGAGTGGATAACCTCGGGTGGGGCAAGTTTCTTCGTGTACGTGGGCGAACTTCGGCTTGGTGGTCGTGATGCTTCCTTGGGATCAATTGGGCTGTTGGGGGGACTCGGCCTGCTGGCGGGTGCTGGGACTTGTGGCCTGTGGCGTGCACGATCGCGGATGCCGTGTCGCGGCGGATGGTGAACATTTTCACCGTGGTCTAGACCTGTTGCCGCCAGCGATGGAGACTGTGGTGGTCGAGGAGGGGATCGACTCGCGCGCTGTTCGTAGGGCACTTAAGGGCTTCTTGTGGACCAGCCCGGGATTCGGGAGAGCATTGAGGCGCATAGCAGGGTGGATGTTGGCGCAGGCATGAGCGTACCTCCTGCGTGATCTGCGGGAGTCGCCCAGGCGCAGCTCGCCGACCTCATCGGTGTGGGGCAACGTCAGGTCTCGAAGATCTAACGTGGCGATTTGGACAGCATGAAAGTCGGCACCATCCGCAACTATCTCAAGGCGGTCGGTGGAGGCCTGGCCTTGGAGTATGTCGCCGGAGATCGGCGGGTACAGGTCGCCTGACAGCGCCCCGGCTATCGCAGCAGGTAAATCGCCGTTGCGACCGTTAGGACGAGCATGGCTCGGTCGAACCAGGTTTGCTTCAGCCGCTTGAAGACGGCCCGGCCGAGCCAGGCTCCAACCAACACCACAGGCACGAGGAGCGCCAGGGGGAGGGCGAACTCCGGGTGGAACAAGCCGAGCGACGCCGAGAACGGCAGCTTCGCCACGTTGACCAGGAAGAAGAACCAGGCCTGGGTGCCCATCAGCGTCGCCATGTCGAAGCGCGCCGCCAGGAAGTACAGCACCATGACGGGGCCGCCGGAGTTGGCGGCCATCGTCGTGAACCCGCCGAGGATGCCGTAGCCGGCGCGGGCCGGCCAGCCGTGGGCGGCCATCTCGTCCAACCCCCGCCGCATGCCCCACAGAGTCAGCGCCGTGAGCGCGAGCAGGATACCGCCGATAGTGCGACGCATCGTCACGTTGTCGACGAAAGCCAGAAACGTCGCGCCGAGCGCCAAGCCGATCAACACCGGCGGCACTAGGCGTTTCAGCATCCGGAAGTCGGCGTCCTCGCGGTAGCGCCAGATCGCGACGAGATCGCCGGTTAGCAGCAGCACCAGCAGCACCGCCGTCGACTCCCGCGCCGGCAACACGCTCGCGTACATCGCGACGGGAAGCGTCGCCAGGCCCGGCAGCGCCGTCTTCGCGATACCCACCAGCAGGGCCCCGACCAGCAGGACCGCCCACGTTGCGGCGTTGATCTCGATCATCACGACTCCTGGGGATTGCATGCGCGTCGTCAGCTTAGGGCAGGCAGCGGGGCTGGGGCCGGTCGCGCTGTGGTGTTGATCTGGATCAGTACGATTCCCCGGAAATCCTCAGGCGAGGATCACCCGAACCAACTGGCCGGCTCGGGGCGGCGCGCATCGTCCTGACAAGGGGTATCACCGTGAAACTCCTTGTCAAAGGTGACCCAACCAATAGCCAGTATTGTTTTGGCGGTCCAAAAGGCCGACAAAATCCTGAGCCGAACCTGAGAATCCCATGGAAAACTAAGCCAGCGGAAGGGGGTCGAGGCATCTCGGCCCAGGCAACTGGACTGGAGATTTGATGAGACGACTGCTCGCAGCGTTGGCGGCCACGTGCCTCATCGCTTTCGCACCTCTTACCGCCCGGGCAGACTCCATCCCCACCGTCAAGGACATCAAAGCCCTCATGGCCTCCAAGGGCCTGAGCGGCAAGGTCCGCACGGAGGGGCATAACGCCGCCGGTGACGGCGGCGGTACCGTCTGGGAAATCGTCGGCGGCAAGCCGGAAAGCGCCGACGGCAACATGGGCGTCCCGACGGCGGACGGAAAGTGGGCCGTCCCCGTCGGGATCGCCGATAGCCCCACCGTCTCCGCGGCGGGCTTTGACCTCGACGTCGCCAAGCGGGCCCGCACGTTCGCCGACGCGGGCCGCAACCTGATCTGGGACTCGCAACGCAAGACTCCGCTCGCCGACATGATCATCCATGACAAGTACAAGGCGCCCTACGCGCTGACCTGCTCGTCGTTCGTGTCGATGGTCATGAACGGCTGGGACTACAGTCACACCACCTACGTAGCGAACCAGAACACGCGCGTCGGCGACTACGTCGACTTCGGCCAGGGCAAGAACCAGGTCGGCCAGGCGCATGAGATCGCGTCGTGGCTGTTCAAGCAGGGCCGCGCGTGGACCGACAACGGCCACGGCGACTGGCAGGCCGGTGATCTGCTGTTCTGGTCGCAGCCGAACCCTGAGGGGGCCGGCACCACCGGCGTGTACTTCGGGAACATCTACCACGTCGCCCTATACATCGGGGACAATAAGGTCATCCACTCCTGGGGGGTCCAGTCCGGTGCCGGCGTCGTCGTGGAGAACGTCGACGAGTTCATGCGCGGCGAAGTGACCCTCGTCGGCCGCCCCAAGTGGAACGACTTCGCTGACAGCGCCGACGGCGGCACCACTCCGACGCCAAGCGCCCAGCCGACCTCCAAGCCAACCGCCAAGAGCTCGCCCAAGCCGACGGCATCGCCGAAGGCATCCAGCTCCAAGCCCGCGACGAGTTCGCCCAGCGCCACCAGCCCCGGCGAACCGCCCGCCAGCCCGGGCGACGCCGCGGCCAGTGCATCGGCATCGACCAGTGCGTCGGCATCCACACCCTCGGCGACTTCAGGCAGTGGCGAGGCCACCGCGACGGCGTCCCCCACTAAGGCTCCCAGCGAAGTCGCGGCCGCCGCAGCTGCGGCTCCCAGCGACCCTGGCCGCCAGGACGAGGCCGCCGCGGCCCCTCAACAGGGCGTCAACACCAGCGCCACCGTGGGCGATGACGGCCTGTTCTCCAGCGCCTGGGGTATCGGCCTCGCGGTTGTCCTCGGAGCCGTCCTCGTCGGCACCGGCGGCCGCGCCCTGGCGGGCGTCTTGAAGCGCTGACCGAAGAATCGGCGAGTCGCCGGCCCCTCCCAAGGGGCCGGCGATTTCGTTGCTGCTACCCGCCGAACGCGCCGATTGAGGTTGGTTGGTTGGTGAACCGGCTGTAGTGGCCCTGGAAGAGGGCGTCGATCTTGTCCAGTTGCCCGTTGCGGTGCTTGAGGATGTGGAAGTTCGCCAGGCCGCGCTCCTCGTCGGCCGGGTTTTCCTTATACATCTCGGGTCGGTGCAGCATGATGACGATGTCCGCGTCCTGTTCCAGCGAACCCGACTCGCGCAGGTCGCTGAGCTGCGGCACGCCGTCCTTGCGGGTCTCGGTGTTGCGGCTCAGCTGCGACAGTGCGACCACCGGCACATCCAACTCCTTGGCCAGCAGCTTGATCTGGCGCGAAAACTCCGAGACCTCCAACTGCCGCGATTCGACCTTTTTACCCGAGGTCATCAGCTGGATGTAGTCGATGCAGATCAGCTGGAGGTTGTTGCGCTGCTTCAGCCGGCGTGCCTTCGCTCGGATCTCCATCATCGTCAGGTTGGGCGAGTCGTCGATGTAGAACGGTTTGTGGGCGAGCTGGACGCTCTTGTCGGTGATGCGCTGCCAGTCGGATTCATCCATGCGGCCGCCGCGGATCTTCTGCAGCGGCACCGAAGCCTCCGCGCTGAGGACCTTCATCACGATCTCCGTGCGGCTCATCTCGAGCGAGAAGAACACCGCCGCCAGGTCGTGATGCAGCGCCGCCGCCCGGCACACGTCGAGGGCGAACGTCGACTTGCCTACACCCGGCCGCGCCGCGACGATCACCATCTGTCCGGGGTGGAGGCCGTTGGTCAGGGCGTCGAGGTCGGTGAAGCCGGTGGGGACGCCGGACAGGGCGTCGCCGGAGTTCGCGATCGCCTCCATCTCGTCGAACGTCGGCTCCATCAGTTCCTGCAGCGACTTGTAATCGTCGCTCGCGCGCTGCCCAGAGACGTCGAAGAGGGCCTGCTGTGCCGCGTCGACGATTTTGTCGACCTCGCCCTGCCCGTCGTAGCCGAGCTGCGCGATGCGGATGGAGGCCTCGACCAGGCGCCGCAGGATCGCCTTCTCCCGCACGATCTCCGCGTAGTACGAGGCGTTGGCGGCGATGGAGATCGTCGAGAGCAGGTCGTGGAGGTAGACGGCGCCGCCGACCCGCTGGAGGTCGCCAGAGCGCCCCAGCTCTGCCGCGACCGTGATCGGGTCGGCCGGCTCGCCCTTGCCGTAGAGGCTGATGATCGCCTCGAAGATGGTCTCGTGGCGGGGCTGGTAGAAGTCACGACCCTTGATGGTCTCCACGACGTCCGAGATAGCGTCCTTGCTCATCAACATGGCGCCGAGCACGCTGCGCTCGGCCATCTCGTCCTGCGGGGGAGTAGGACCGGCCTGCTGCCGTTCTGTGAGCGTCCCCTCATAGACATCCAGCATCTCGCTCCTTTTCAATCGACGACCCAATCTAGTGCGGTGCTCCGACAAAACGGCGCGGTCATGGGGTGAGCTCTGGGGATAAGTCTGTGGAGAGCTGTGGACGGGCGGTGGAAGAGTCGCGGCGACGCGGCGTCGGGCCGGCGGAAAACCCCCGAGGGTCGTTATGAAACTGTGACCTAGGGATTGCGTGGGGAAAACAATGTTGAAATCTTTGGCTGACTGTGGACATCCTGCGACGCCCGAAGCGACGGCCTGTCCTTACCCCCAGGGGGTATAGTGGTGGATATGGGCAAGGGTGAATGCCACGCCGTCCACGGCTATACGGCGTCGAAGGGGTCATACCTTCGGCGCATGCGTCTCATTGAGGGCCAGGTCCGCGGCATCCAGCGGATGCTGGAGGCCGACGAGTACTGCATCGACATCATGACCCAGGTCTCCGCCATCACCAGCGCCCTCAAGGCCGTCTCGATGGCCCTGCTCAAGGACCACCTTGAGCACTGCGTCGCGGCTGCCGCCCGCGAAGGCGGCGAAGTGGCGCAGGAAAAGTTCGACGAGGCCATGACCGCAATCGCGCGCCTGGCCCGCTAAGAAAGGAAAAACCATGCAGACCACCTACACCGTTTCCGGCATGACCTGCGGCCGCTGCGCCGCCCACGTCACCGAGGAACTCCAAGAGCTCGACGGCGTGACCGGTGTTACCGTCGACTGGGAGTCCGGCAAGACCGTCGTCGACTCCGAGCAGGCACTGCCGTTCGACGCGGTCGTCGCCGCCGTCGCCGAGGCCGGGGACTACACCGTCGTCGAGGCCTAAAGCCTCATGACCACGATCGTCGACAAGCGCCGCCAGGCCGAGTATTCCCTCGACCTGGAGGGCATGACCTGCGCCTCGTGCGCCAATCGCATCGAGAAGAAGTTGAACAAGGTCGACGGCGTGGTCGCCACGGTCAACTACGCCACCGAGCGTGCGCAGGTCGTCGCTCCCAAGGGCATGAGCATCCAGGACCTCATCCAGGTCGTCGAGAACGCCGGCTACGGTGCCCGCGAGAGCATTCAGGAGGAGCGCTCCGAGCGCGCCGACGTTCTCGCCCCCCGCGTCCAGCTGGCGTTTGCCCTAGCCGTGCCCGTGATCGCCATCTCGATGGTGCCCGCGTGGCAGTTCGACGGCTGGCAGTGGCTGTGTCTGGTGATGACGGCCGTCGTCGTGCTGTGGTGCGGTCGCAGCTTCCACCTCGCGGCTTGGAAGAACCTGCGCCACGGCTCGACGACGATGGATACCCTGGTCAGCCTGGGAACCCTCGTCGCGCTCGGCTGGTCGATCGTCGCGATGACCGTCGGCCATGCCGGTGTCATCGGAATGAGGCACGCGTTCACGATCACCCTCGGCTATTCCGATCCCCTCGGCAACGTCTACCTCGAGGCCGCCGCCGGCGTCGTCGCGTTCCTGCTGCTCGGCCGCTGGATCGAGGCGCGCTCCAAGCGTGAGGCCGGGGCCGCGGTGCGGGCGCTGGCGGAGGTCGCGGCGAAGGAGGCCGTGGTCCTCAAGGACGGGGTCGAGAAGACGGTGCCGGCTGGCGAGCTGGCCGTCGGCGACGTCATCGTCGTGCGACCCGGCGAAAAGGTCGCGACCGACGGGGAGGTCATCGAGGGCCGCTCGGCCGTCGACGCGGCGATCATCACCGGCGAGTCGCTACCGGTCGAGGTCGCGCCCGGGGCGAAGGTCGTCGGCGGGTCGGTCAACGCCACCGGCCGCCTCCTGGTCAAGGCGACGGCCGTGGGCTCGGCGACCCAGGTCGCGCAGATCGCGCGCCTAGTCGAGCAGGCTCAGACCGGCAAGGCGGCGGCCCAGCGCCTGGCCGACAGCATCACCGCGTTCTTCGTGCCCGGCGTCCTCGTGTTGTCGATGGTGACGTTCGCGGTCCAGCTGCTGCTCGGCGCGGGCGTCACGTTCGCGCTGACCGCCAGCATCGCGGTGCTGATCATCGCCTGCCCGTGCGCGCTCGGGCTCGCTACGCCCTCCGCGCTGCTCGTCGGGACGGGGCGCGGCGCCGAGCTCGGCATCGTAATTCGCGGCGCGCAGGCCCTCGAGAAGGCGCGGGCCGTCGATGTCATCGTGTTCGACAAGACCGGGACCCTGACCACCGGCGCGATGTCCGTGCTCGCGGTGCAGCCGACCCCAGGCGTCGACGAGGCACGGCTGCTCGCGCTCGCGGGGGCCGTCGAGGCGGGGGCCGAGCACCCGATCGCGCGGGCTATCGTCGAGGCGGCCGGCGACGCGCCGCAGGGAGCCGACTTCGAGATCCTCCCCGGGCGCGGGGTACGGGCCGTCGTCGACGGCCAGGTCGTTCACGCCGGGTCGGCGCGGCTCGTATCGGATCTTGGTGTCGATCTGCCCGATCGCAGCGGTCCGATCGGCAGCGAGGTGTTCATCGTCGACAAGCGGTGCTTGGGGAGAATCGTCGTCGGCGATTCGCTGAAGCCCGGAGCCGCCGACGCCGTCACCAGGCTGAAGGCGCTGGGCCTTCGGCCCGTCCTGCTCACCGGCGACGCGCGGGCCGTGGCGAAGGAGGTCGCGCGGGAGGTCGGCATCGAGGAGATTCACGCCGAGGTGCTACCCCAGGGCAAGGTCGACGTCGTCGCCGAGCTGCAGGCGGGCGGGGCGCGCGTCGCAATGGTCGGTGACGGCGTCAACGACGCGGCCGCCCTGGCCACCAGCGACCTTGGGATCGCCATGGGGGCCGGCACCGACGCGGCGGCCGCCGCCAGCGACCTGACGATCATGCGCGACGACCTCGCCGGGGTCGTCGACGCCGTGCGGCTGTCGCGCGCGACCGACAGGACGATCCGCGGGAACCTCCTCTGGGCGTTCTGCTACAACGTCGCGGCGATCCCGATCGCCGCGCTCGGGTGGTTGACGCCGATGATCGCCGGCCTGGCGATGGCGTGCTCCAGCGTGTTCGTCGTGCTGAACTCGCTTCGGCTGCGGGCCTTCCGCGGGATCCAGGGCAACTGAGATATTCTCAGCTTTCGTTTGGTTTTTGCCCCGCTGCTGGCCTAGGATGCTGTCGTCCGAACCTCCATCTGAACGCCTTGAGGAGTGGTTGATGGCCAAGAAGCACGTCTGGATCCCCGTCGCGGCCGGGGGACTCGCGCTCACCGTCGTCGGTGGCGTCGCGATCGCGTCCGCGATGCACAAGAACGACGTGACCTTGATCGTCGACGGTGCCGCCACCCAGCTGTCGGTGCGTGAAGACACCGTCGGTGAGGTGCTCAACCTCGAGGGCGTCAGCGTCGGAGAACATGACGTTGTCCTGCCCGCTGCGGACGAGAAGGTCCAGGACGGTATGGAGATCAGCGTCGTCTACGGCCGCCAGCTGTCGCTGACCGTCGACGGCGAGGAGCGCACCGTCTGGACCACCGCCCGCACCGTCGAGGAGGCGCTCGCGTTCCTCGGCCTGGATGCCGCGGACTCGAAGATCTCCGTCGACCGCTCCACGCAGATCGGTCGTGATGGCCTCGACTTCGATATCTCCACCGCGAAAAACGTCAAAGTCACCGTGAAGGGCCAGGCGACCGACCTCAAATCCGCCGGCACCGTCGGCGATGCCCTCGCGGCCGCCGGCGCCACGCCCGACGACGACGACATCCTCTCCCAGTCGGCCGACACCCCACTGACCGAGGGCATGTCGATCCAGTTGACCGTCGTCGACCAGAAGACGACGACGAAGGAGGTCGCGATCCCGTTCGAGAAGAAGAACAAGGAGACCTCCGACCTCGAGAAGGGCAAGACGAAGGTCGAGACGAAGGGCGTCGACGGCCTAAAGACCGAAACCTACGTCGAGGTCTACCACGACGGAACCTTGCAGTCTTCGACGAAGCAGAGCGAACAGGTCACCAAGGAACCCGTCACGGAGGTGACGCTCGTCGGGACCAAGGAGAAGGCGAAGAAGTCGGAGCCCTCGCCCTCACCGACGCCCAGCCCGTCTAAGCCTGGCGGCGGCGACGATGGTCCGCCCGCGACCGGCAACACCTGCAAGGCGTCGTACTACTGGCAGGGCCAGAAGACCGCCAACGGCGAGCAGTTCAACCCGAACGACCTGACCGCCGCCCACAAGTCGCTGCCGTTCAACAGCCGCGTTCGCGTCACCAACCCGGCCAACGGCAAGAGCGTCACCGTCCGCATCAACGACCGCGGCCCCTACATCGCAGGCCGCTGCCTCGACCTGTCGAAGGCCGCGATGGAGGCGATCGGCGGCACTGGCGCTGGCGTCATCACCGTCAACTGGCAGGTCCTCTGAACCAACGGCAGCGGCCCGGTATCCGGAAGGATGCCAGGCCGCTTGCCTTTTGAAGGGGCGGTCAGCGGCCGGCGAGGTCGGCGTAGATGCCGAGCATCTCGTCGGCCTGCGACTTGATCGTCCACTGCCCGGCCAGCCGACGCGACGTCTCGGCCGCCTTGGCCCGCCAGACTGGGTCGGGAAGGCGGTGTATCACCCGCAGGAGCGCCGCCGCCAACGACGCGGGGGTGGGGCGAGCGTACTCGGCGTTGACGCCGGGCTCCAGCACGAGGTTGAGCCCGGGATCGACGGAGACCAGCGGCAGCCCCGCCAGGGCTGCCTCGTGGAGGACGAGGGCCTGGGTATCGGTTTGGCTGGGGAACGCGAAGACATCGGCCATCTCGTAGAAGGCCCCCAGGTCGTCGCGCTTCTGCTCTCCGGGGAGGATGATATGGCCACGGGCCCGGCCCGCGGCCAGGACCTTCTTGATGCGCGGGTAGCGCTCCCAGTCGCCAACGACCATCAGGCGCGCGTCGGGCCGCTGCGCGAGGACGAACTCGAACGCCTCCGCGAGCAGGGGCAGACCCTTCTCGGGGGCGATGCGGCCGATGTAGAGGACCAGCGGGCCGGGCTCGCGATCGAACGGCGGCGGGCCGGACGGCAGGGGGTCAACGCCGTTCGGCACGACCCGGATGTTCGCCGTCGGTGCGAGTTCACGACAACGTTCGGCGGTCTTCGGCGACGGAGAGGTCACCAGATCGGCGGTCTCCAGCATCTTCTTACACAACCCAAGCAGGGTCGCGGTCGCCCGGCCGCGCTCCTCGAAGCGGGCGGCGGCCTGGCGAAGCTCCTCGGCGTCGACAACCTCGCCGTGGCTGAAGCGGGCGAACGCCTGCACGACCCCTCGCAGCAACGGGAGGACGGCGGAGTAGTGGTCGGCGTAGGCGTCGAAGTCAGTGTGCCAGGTGATCAGCAGCGGCTTGCCTAGGCGTTTCGCGGCCCACACGCCAAGGGCTCCGACGGTGCCGAGACCGTGGACGTGCAGGACGTCGGGATCAAGGGCGCGGACCTGCTCGATGGTGCGCTCGAAGTGCTGGCCGCTAGCGACGCGAGTCGGCATGTTGGGCACGCGAACCGACGGCAGGCGAAGCTCAATGCGGCCTGGCCGTCCGTGGTGAGGGTTCGGGCCCTTCGCCTTCGGCGCGACGACGACGACCTCGTGGCCGGCGTCGAGGAGGTTCCCTTCGAGCTGCTGGACGGCGAACATGAGCCCGTTGCTACCCGGTCCGTAGTTGTCCGTGAACTGCGCGACCTTGAAGGGTCGCGGCGTCGCGTGGGCGGGCTCATCGGTCACTCCGATACTCTAGCCGACCCGCGAGGAAAGGCGGCAGGAAACTGCGTCACACGTGGTCGGTCGGGGCGCTGTTCGCTTCAGCCGAGGCGGAGCTCCCGGTCGCAGGCGGCGACGACATCCACGTCGTGGGTGATGACGAGGACCGCGCGGCCGGCGGATGCGGCCCACACATCGGTCATGAGGGCGTCGGCGGTGGCCTGGTCGAGATGCTCGGTGGGTTCGTCGAGGATCCACAGGTCACGGTCGGCGACGAGTAGCCGGGCCAGGGCGAGGCGACGACGTTCGCCGCCCGAGAGCGTCGTGCCGTCCTCGCCGACGAGCCGGTCGGGGTCGATGGGCAGGCCGGCGCGGGCGAGTGCGTCGGCGACCTCGTCGTCGGTGGCGTCCTTGTTGCCGATGCGGACGTTCTCGGCGATAGAGGTCGCGAAGATGTGGGCGTCCTGCGCGAGATAGCCGACGCGGCCGCCACGGCTGACTTCGCCCACCAGGGGCGGGATCAGGCCCATCGCGGTGGCGGCGACGGTGGTCTTGCCGATGCCGGAAGGGCCGGTCAGGGCGACGCGCTCACTGGGGCGCACGGATAGATTCAGGTCAGCCTGGACGACCGGGCCACCGGGCCAGCCGACGCTGACCCCCGCCAGGACCAGGCCAGGGGCGGCGTCGCCGTCGGGAACGTCGCCGGTGCCGATTGGGTCGGCATCCAGGAGCTCCGCGATACGGCCGAGCGCAGAGCGGGCGCGGGTCCAGGTTTGGGCGGCCTGCGCAAACGTCGCGAGGACCTCGTGAAGGGCCAGTGGGACCAGGGCGAGGACGGCGAGGGCGGTGGGGTGGAGGGTGCCGGCGCGGACGGCGGGACCGCCGATGGCCAGGCCCGCCACGACCGCGATGCCGGCGGCGAGCACTTGCCCGGCCGCCGCGACGCCGCGAACCCATGCGCCGCGGGCCTCCTGGCGGCGCAACTCGTCGTCGATGGCGGCGAAGCGGGCGAGGGCGCCGTCGCCGGCATCGTAGGCGACGAGGTCGGGAGCCGTTCGGGCGAGTTCACGGACGGCGTCGGCGAGGCGACCGCGCGTCGGGGCGGCCGCGGCGTCGGCGGCTAGGGAGGCGCGCTGCGCCAACCACGGCACGACAAGGCCCGCCAATAGCGCCGTGACAAGCAGGGTCGCGCCGGCGCCGGGGGAGAGAACCCCGATTCCGATCGAGGCCGCGGCCACCACCAGCAGCGCTGAGGCGAACGGGATGACGACGCGGATGAGGATATCGGTTACGGCCTCGGTGTCGGCCATGATGCGGGCTTGGAGGTCGCCGCGGCGCGCGCCGATCAAGGTGGTGCGGGCCAGGCAGTCGTAGGTGCGCATCCTGAGCGTCGACTGCATCCTGAGGGCGACGTCGTGGCCGACCAGTCGCTCGACGTATCGCAGGGTGCCGCGGGAGATCGCGAACGTCCGGACCCCGACGGCCGGTGCCTGCAGGTACAGCACCGGCGGCATGAGAGCGGCGAAGCTGATGAGCCAGGCCGACAGTCCCATCAGCGCCACCGACGAGAACGAAGCCAGGAACGCGAGTGCGACGGCCGCAGCAAGTCGCGCCCGACCATGCGGAACCGCCTTGAGTAGCTGGGTAATCACAGTGTGACCACCTCGTCGGCAGCGGCTAGGACCGCCGGGCGGTGGGATACGACCAGGGCGCCGGCTCCGGAGGCCTTTACGGCGCGGATGACGGCGGCCTCGGTGTCGGTATCGAGGCCTGCGGTGGGCTCATCGAGGATCAGCAGGCGGGCGTCGCCGAGACGGATGCGCACCAGGGCCCTGGCGAGGGCGACGCGGCGGCGTTCGCCGGCGGAAAGGCCCTCGCCGTCGTCGCCGACGGGCTTGTCCGCGGGGAAGTCGGCGCCGGCATCGCGGAGGGCTCCCGCAACCTGCTCGGCCGTGGCCTCGGGGTGACCTAGGCGGATGTTGTCGCCGACGGTACCGGCGACCATCCCAGGCTCCTGGGCGACCCAAGCGGTGCGGCGTCGCCAGGCGACGGCATCGAGGTCGGCGAGGTCGTGCCCAGCGATCAGGACCCGGCCGCTGCTGGGGGCACGGAAGCCCATGGCCAGGCCGAGTGCCGTCGACTTCCCGCACCCAGACGTGCCAGTCAGCGCGACGACGCGGCCTTCGGGGACGTCCAGGGTGAAGTCGTCGAGGGCGGGGGTTGTGGCGCCGGGCCAGGTGAAGCTGACGCCGTCAAGGCGTAACGAGCTGCCTTCGGGGAGGGGCGCGGAGCCGGGGACGGTGCCAGCGTCGACGAGGTCGAGGGCTGCTTTGGCGGCGGCAACACCATCGGCGGAGTCGTGGAAGTGGACGCCGACCTGGCGCACCGGCAGGAATGCTTCCGGTGCGAGGATGAGGATGAACAGGGCGGCCTCGAATGGCATCTGGCCGAAGGCGAGTCGGAAACCGACCGTCACCGCCACGACCGCCACGGACAGCGATGACAGCAGCTCCAGCGCGAACGACGACAGGAACGAAATGTACAGGACCTTCATCGTCTGCTGCCGGTACTCGCCCTCGGTGATCTCGACGCCGCGCCGTTGCGCGCGGGCGCGGGCGAACGCCTGAAGAGTTGGCAGGCCCTGGATGAGATCGGCGAAGTGGTTAGCGAGTTTGTCGGCGCGGGCGAAGCTACGCCGCGTCGCC
>CAMCJC010000029.1 GCA_945875065.1 uncultured Propionibacteriaceae bacterium
AGTTGAACGCCGAGTGCCCCGGCCCACGCGGACTCGCACCACCCACCATTGGGGCTGGGGTGCTTGGCCCCGTCGCGGCGCATGGTGCGCCAGGCGCGTCTGGCATCGCCCCCAGCCATCGGGGCGAGGGCGCAGGCCAGCAAGCCGGTGAGGCGCGCGGGCACGAACGCGGCGGCATCGTCAGCTACGGCGGACGCGGTTCCGAAGCGGCCGTAGCGGTCGCCTCGATAGCCGACCATCGCGTCTAGGGTGTTGATGGCGCGGTGCGTGAGAATCCCGGGAAGGCCGGCCACGGCCCCCCAGAAGATCGTGCAGACCCCGGCGTCGTTGGTGTTCTCGGCCATCGACTCGATGGTGGCTCGGCTGAGCGCCTCCGTGTCGAGTTGCGACGGATCGCGTCCGCACAGGTTGGGAAGCTGTTCGCGCGCGCCTTGTAGGTCGCCGGAGGCGAGGCGTTTGGCCATGATGTCGCCTTCGTGAGCGAGCCGCTTCGCACCGAGCGCCGCCCAGGTGGCGGCGGTCGTCGCCGCGGTGTGCAGCACCGGGTGCCGCGCCGCCAAGCGCTCAGCCGCGATCGCCGCCACGGCGACTGGAACGACGGCAGCGGCGGTGAAGCGGGCGCCCGCGACCCGGTCATCGGCCCACGTTGCCCGCTCAACCTGCAGCGCCCACGAACCGAACCAGGCGACGGGATGGTGCCGGACCGGGTCGCCGAAGAGTTGGTCGGCGACCGTACCAAGAATCAAGCCGAGGGCACGGTGACGCAGGCTCATACGATCACCCGCGCGAACAGAGCCAGCACCAGCCAGGTGCACAGCTGTGAAAGCTCAATGAGGGACCCGTAGCAGTCACCGTTGAGGCGGCCCAGACGCCGCAGCAGGTGGGCCTGCCAGATGGCCGCCAACAGCCAAGCGACCACGATCGCCCCTGCGGTGACCGCGGCGCCCCAGGGCCCGAACACCCACCACGCAAGGGCGGCCGAGGCTGCCACGACGGTGCCGCGGCAGGCCCACAGGCGGCCGCGGGCGCTGGTGCCTGCGGTAAGCGCCGACAGGGTCCCGGGGTCGGGTCGCTCCCCCAACCCAGGCAGGTTGGCGGCGAGCGGGGTCACCCGGCCGGCGGCCATGGCGGCGGCCATCGCGACCGGCCACGAGCGCGGAGGCAGGACCCCCAGAGCGGCGACCTCTAGGAGGAGCACGAACAGCGCTGAGGTCACGCCCATCGGGCCGATGTCGGAGCGCTTCATGATCGCTCTGGCCTCGGGCGCGGGCTTGCGGGAGCCGAGGGCGTCGGCGACATCGGCCACGCCGTCGAGGTGCATAGCCCCTGTCGCGAGGGCCAGCACAGCGAGCGCCAGGACGCCGCCCAGCGTGGGAGAGCCGCTGGCCGCAGCGGCGCCCCAACCGAGCACGCCGACGAACGCGCCGAGGCCCGCCCCGACCACGGGAAACGCCGTCAGTGAATCGGCGAAGTCGCTGGGTTGCCAGTCCCGGCGCGGGATCGGGATCACCGTGTACATGCCGATCGAGCTCCCGATCGCCCTCACGACCCGCATCACGAACCTTTGATTGCCATCGGGATGCCGGCGACGCACAGCCAGACGCGGTCCACTAACGCCGCTACCTGCATGTTTAGCCGGCCCAGGCGGTCGCTGAATAGTCGGCCAGAGCTCGTTGTCGGCACCAGGGCCATGCCCACCTCATTGCTGACGAACACGACCTCACGGCGTGTGGCGCGAACCGCGTCGAGGAACTCCTCGATGCGCTCCTCGAGACGCACCAGGGCGTCGGGGGCTCGGTCCCAGCAACCCTCGTCGAGCAGCCGCGTCAGCCACACGCCGAGGCAGTCGACGAGCATGGGCGAGTCGTCGTTCTTCAGCAATTCGGAGGCCAGCTCGATGGTCTCGACCGTGACCCAGTGGTCGGGGCGGCGAGCCCTATGGAGGGCCAACCGCTCCACCCACTCTGGGTCTTCCGGACGCACCTCGGAGGTCGCGACGTAGGTCACTCGAGACGCCCCGTCGAACAGCGACTCCGCGAACGTGGACTTCCCGGACCGGCCACCCCCAAGGACGAGGGCGCTGCCGATCACTCCTTCGACACCCCTTGGGCGCTGAACGTGCCCATCTCATTCATCACGAGGGCAGCTGCCCGCAGCAGAGGCAGCGCCAGGGCACCGCCCGACCCCTCGCCAAGGCGCAGGTCGAGGTCGACCAGGCCGCGCAACTCCAAAGTCTTGAGGGCAACAGCGATCGCGGGCTCGACGCCGGCATGGCCGGCGAACAGGTATCCCTTGACGGCCGGGGCGAGCGCGGCGGCGACGAGGGCGGCGGAGCAGGCGATGACACCGTCGAGGACGACGGGCACGCGCCGCGCCGCGGCCTCAAGGATCAGGCCCACCATCGCGGCGTGCTCGAAGCCGCCGATAGCCGCCAGCGCACCGACGACGTCGGAAGCATCGACGGCGTTGACCGCGATGCCCTTCTCGATCGCGGCGACCTTGCGCGCCAGCATCGGGTCGTCGGCGCCCGAGCCGCGGCCGGTGACGTCGGCAACCGGGGTATCGGTGAACACAGCCGTCAGGGCGGCGGCAGGCGTGGTGTTGGCCAGCCCGACCTCGCCGGGGACCAGAACGTCGGCCCCCGCCTCAACAGCGGCGGCGGCCGCCTCGGCACCGATCGCGATCGCGGTCAGGGCCTGCTCACGGGTCATGGCGGGTCCCTCGGTGAAGTCAGCGGTGCCGGGAGCGATGCTCTTGTCGATGACGGGCTCGGGATGAGACAGCAGGCCGACATCAATCACCTCGACTTGGGCCCCGTTGGCGCGCGAGATCACGGCGACGCCTGCGAAACCAACGGCGATACCCGCGGCCATCTGGACGCTGACCTCGCGCGGCCACGGGGTGACGCCTTGTGCGTAAACACCGTGGTCCGCCGCAAACACGACGACCTTCGGGGCTGCGGGCACCGGCGGCGGGCACGCCTCGGCGATGCCGCACAGCTTGATTCCGATCTCTTCGAGCATGCCCAGGGAGCCGGGGGGCTTGGTCAGATCGTTCTGGCGGGCCTGGCCGGCTTTGATCCATGCCGGATCGATCGGCTGGATCCGGGAGGCCAGTTCGGTGAGGTTTTCTTCGCTGAGGGCAGGCAGCGCCATGAGTTACGTCCTTCGCGTAGCAGTAACCGACTACCCAGGCGACCGGGCTAGCCACAGGGCATCACCGTTGCGGGACAGCACCGGAATCTCACCGGTTTCGCTGGGCACGCCAGAAGGTTAGCAGGGGCTATCCGAACAGCGAGATGGGGCTGATGATGTCCGCCACGATCAGCACGACACCCCCCAGCAGAAGGAAGCCTCCGACGACATAGGCGACCGGCAGCATCTTGGCGGTGTCGACCGGCCCCGGGTCCCGGGCGCCACGAAGCCGGGCGAAGCCGCGGCGCAGCGCCTCGAACAGGGCCCCGGCGACGTGCCCCCCGTCGAGCGGCAGCAACGGCACGAGGTTCAGCAGCGCTAGGAAGAGGTTGACGCTGCCGAGCAGCGACAGCCAGGTGACTGCCCTTTCCCCTAGCGACAGCTGATCTGCCGTGGCGATCTCACCGGCGACCCGGCTGGCCCCGACGATCGAGATCGGGCTGTTGATGTCGCGTTCGGCCCCGGTGACCAGGCCGACGCCGACGTTCCAGATGCGCACGGGGAAGGTTCCCAGGGCCACGACCGACATCTTCGTGGCGGTCCACATCTGATCCACGGTCTCGACTACGCCGCCGCGCACCAGCTGCGTCCCCGGAGAGAATCCCATGAAGCCGGCCTGCACCTTAGACGCTGGATCAAGCCGGTCAGGCACCTCCTGTATGACGGTGTGCACCTCGGGTAGGTCGAGGCGCTGGCCGTCGCGGATGACGGTCAGGCGCGCCGCGCCGTCACGGTTAGCACGGATGAGATCGCCGAGCTGGGTCCACCCGGTCACTTCGGCGCCATTGAACGCCACCACCTGGTCTCCCGCCTCCACCCCGGCTTGCTTGGCGGGCGTGGCCGGGTCACCCTCTTGGCAGACAGCGGGGGTGCGGTTGGCGGGGATGATGCACTCGTTGACCACGGTAATGGTGGTGGTGGATTGCCATTGGCCATGGAACACATTGATGCCGAGGAAGACCACGAACGCGATTAGAACGTTCATCGCCGGGCCGCCGAGCATGACGATGACACGCTGCCACACCGGTTTCTGGTGGAACAGGCGCCCGTCGTCCTCCGGCGAAATGTCCTCGTACTCGTAGGAGCGGGCCTGGTCCGCGAGTCGGGTGATCCAGCCGGGGCGACGGTCGTGCTGCTTGCCCGGCGGGTACATCCCGACGAGTTTCACATAGCCGCCGAGAGGGAAGACCTTGATCCCATATCGAGTCTCGCCGCGGACCGTCGACCAGAGGGTGCGGCCGAAGCCGACGAAGTACTCGGTGCACTTGATGCCAAATAGCTTGGCCGGCGCCATGTGACCAATCTCATGCAACGCGATCGAGACCATGATCAGGGCGAAGAACAGCAGGGCCAAGCCCACGACGGCGAAAGTAGTCACGATGCGACCTCCACTAGCTCGGCAGCGCGGATGCGGGCGGCGGCATCGGCCGCCAAGACGGCGTCGACGCTCAAGTCGGCGTCGCCGACATGCCCCTGGGTCAGATGCTCCTCAAGGCACGTGGCGATCCGATCGGCGATGTCGGTAAAGCCGATCCGCCCGTCACAGAACGCGTCGACGAGGACCTCGTTCGCCGCGTTATACACGGCCGGCGCAGTGCCGGCGGCGCGGCCGGCGCGCCTTGCCAATTCGACGGCGGGGAACGTCACGTCGTCCAGTGGCTCGAACGTCCACGCCGAGGCCACCGTCCAGTCGCACGGACGGGCCGCCTCGGGCAGCCGGTCGGGCCATGTCAGAGCCAGTCCGATCGGGAGCCGCATGTCCGGTGGCGAAGCCTGGGCGAGCGTCGAGCCGTCGCAGAACTCGACCATCGAGTGCACGATCGACTGCGGGTGGACGGTAACGACGATGTCATCGTAAGCGACGCCGTACAGGAGGGCGGCCTCAATGAGTTCCAGCCCCTTGTTGACCAGGGTCGCGGAGTTAATGGTGATCACGCGTCCCATGTTCCAGGTGGGGTGGGCCATCGCCTGCTCCGGTGTAACCGACGCCAGTTCGTCGCGGGTCCGCCCACGGAAGGGGCCGCCCGAAGCGGTGAGGATGAGACGACGTACCTCTTCGGCACGGCCACCGCGCAGAGCCTGGGCGAAGGCGGAGTGCTCAGAGTCGACGGCGATGAGCTGGCCCGCACCGGCGGCCTCAGTCACGAGCCGGCCGCCGATCACCAGGGACTCCTTGTTGGCAAGGGCCAGCGTAGAACCAGTGGTCAAGGTGGCGAGTGTCGGCTGCAGCCCGGCTGCGCCGGTGATGGCGTTGACGACCACATCGGCCGCCCCACCCGCTAGCTCGGTGGCAGCATCAGGACCGGTCAGAAGTTCGGGGAGAGCAACGCCCAGCGCGGCGACCGCGGCCTCGAGCGCCGCGACCGCTCCCGGATCAGCCAGCGCAACCCGCGCCGGGGCGAACTGGGCGATCTGTTCGGCCAACAGCGCGGGATTCCCACCGGAGGCAGCCAGGGCAGCGACCTCGAACTGGTCGCGCCGGGAGGCTACGACCTCAAGGGTCTGGGTGCCGATGGATCCAGTGGAGCCGAGCAGGATGATTCTTCGCACGGGCTCAAGTGTGGCACGTCAGCAAGACAAAACCGCCCGGCCACGTGGGCTGGGCGGTTTCGTGAGCGGCTCAGACGAGACCGAAGGCCTGCATCGCGTTGGCGACCTTGACAAAACCGGTGATATTGGCGCCCATGACATAGTCCCCGGGGGCGCCGTACTCGTCGGCCGTGCTGGCGCACATCTCGTGGATGTTGCGCATGATGCCGGTAAGACGCTCCTCGGTGTACTCGAAACTCCACGAATCGCGCCCCGCGTTCTGCTGCATCTCGAGCGCGGAGGTGGCGACGCCACCGGCGTTCGCCGCCTTGCCGGGAGCGAATAGGACACCGGCACCTTGGAAGGCGTGAACGCCCTCGGGGGTGGTAGGCATGTTGGCGCCCTCAGCGACAGCCTTGACCCCATTCTTGATGAGGGTCGCGGCCTGCTCGCCATTCAGCTCGTTCTGGGTGGCGCACGGCAGCGCGACGTCGACCGGGATGTCCCAGATCGAACCACTCTTGCCGAGCTCGGCGCCGGAACGGCGGGCCACGTAGTCGCCGATGCGGCCCCGTTCGACCTCCTTGACCTGCTTCAGCAAGTCGACGTCGATTCCCTGCTCATCGACGACGTAGCCAGAAGAGTCGGAGCACGCGACGACCGTGCCCCCAAGCTGGTGGATCTTCTCCATCGCGTAGATCGCGACATTGCCGGCGCCAGAGACGGTAACGCGCTTACCGTCGAAGCTCTCGCCGCGGGTGGCGAGCATCTCGGACGCGAACGCGACGGTGCCATAGCCGGTAGCTTCAGTACGGACGAGGGAGCCGCCCCAGTCGAGGCCCTTACCGGTGAGCACGCCGGACTCGTAGCGGTTGGTGATGCGCTTGTACTGGCCAAACATGTAGCCGATCTCTCGGCCGCCGACGCCGATGTCACCGGCAGGAACGTCGGTGTACTCGCCGAGGTGGCGGTACAGCTCCGTCATGAAGGACTGGCAGAACCGCATGACCTCGGCGTCGGATTTGCCCCGCGGGTCGAAGTCGGAGCCGCCCTTGCCGCCTCCGATGGGCATGCCGGTCAGGGAGTTCTTGAAGATCTGCTCGAAACCAAGGAACTTGATGATGCCCAGGTAGACGCTGGGGTGAAACCGCAGGCCGCCCTTGTAGGGGCCGAGGGCTGAGTTGAATTCGACGCGGAAGCCGCGATTGACCTGAACCTCACCCTTGTCGTTGGTCCACGGGACCCGGAAGATGATCTGGCGCTCCGGCTCGCAGATGCGCTCAAGGATCTTGTCGTCGAGGTAAGAGCGGTTCTTCTTCAGGACAGGCGCGAGGCTCTCGAAGACCTCGCGGACGGCTTGGTGGAACTCGGCCTCTCCGGGGTTCCGAGCCACAACGGTCTCGAAGATGGTTTCAAGCGACTGCTCCATGGAAGCTCCTCATTCGTGATTGACATTGACGAGCAGATGCTATTCCCGGCTTCGTAACGATCAGGTTTCAGTCCAGATCCTTAAGCTTCCCCGGCGGCGAGTTGCCCGCAGGCCCCGTCGATCTCCGAACCTCGAGTATCGCGCAGCGTCACCGGCAGGCCGCGGCGTTCCAGGGTCTTAACGAACGCCGCCTCGTCTTCGGGCCGCGAGGCCGTCCACTTGGATCCGGGCGTCGGGTTGAGCGGGATCAGGTTGACGTGCACCCAGCCCCAGTCGCCGCGGCGCTTGAGCACATCCGCCAGCAGATTCGCGCGCTCGACCGAGTCATTGATGCCGCGCATCAGTGCGTACTCGATGCTGACGCGGCGACGGGTGACGCGTGCGTATCCCCAGGCGGCATCGACGACCTCGGCGACGCTCCACCGGCTGTTGACCGGCACCAACTCGTTGCGCAATTCGTCGTCGGGGGCGTGCAAGGAAACGGCCAGGGTCACGGGGAGCCCCTCGGAGGCGAGCTTGCCAATCTGTGGAACGAGTCCAACTGTTGAGACGGTGATGCCGCGAGCGCTCATCCCAAACCCTTTCGGGCTGGGGGCCACAAGGCTCCGAATAGCCCCCAGGACGGCGGCGTAGTTGGCCAGGGGCTCACCCATGCCCATGAACACGATGTTGCTCAAACGGCCGCTGGCACTGGGAATGACGCCTGCTTTGAGCATCTGGTCGGCCGCGAGGGCCTGGATCAAGATCTCGGCCTGCGACAGGTTGCGCTTCAGCCCGCCCTGGCCGGTGGCGCAGAACGGGCAGGCCATACCGCAGCCGACCTGCGAACTGATGCAGCGTCGACCGCCCCGGGTACCGCATCAGCACCGATTCGAGTAGAGCGCCGTCATGGAGGCGCCACAGCGTCTTGACCGTGCTCCCCCGATCGGCGGTTTGCTGCCGAACCTGCGTCAGCAGATTCGGGAACAACTGCTCGGCAAGCTCACCACGAAGCTTGGCGGGCAGGTCGGTCCACGACGCGACGTCGTGGCTCAGCTGGTCGAAGACGTGGCGAGAGATTTGGTCGGCGCGGAACTTGGGCAGGCCCAGTGCCTCGACGGCCGCGGCACGCCCAGCGTCGTCGAAATCAAGCCAATGCTTGGGGGCGCGCCCGCGCTTCGGTACGTCGAACACGAGCGGCAGAACTCTGGTCATCTCATCCCCCAAGGCTCAGGTGCAGGATGAGCCACCCTACCGGCACGGCGACTAGGAGCGAGTCGAGGCGGTCCATGAGGCCGCCGTGTCCGGGAAGGAAGTTCGACATGTCCTTGATACCGGCCTCCCGCTTGACGACCGACTCGAGAAGATCCCCGAGTGTCGCCGCGGGGGCGATCGCGGCGCCGAGCAGCAATCCCTGCCACCACGGCATGCCGAGAATGAACATTCCGCAGATGACGCCCATGATGCTGGCGGTAAGGGTCGAGCCGCCGAAACCCTCCCACGTCTTCGACGGCGAGATCCGCGGCGCCAGCTTGTGTCGCCCGATCGCAGAGCCGATGGCGTATGCGCCGGTGTCGGAGGCGGAGGCACACAGGATCACCGCGATGATCCGCAGTGACCCGTTGGGGGCGGCCATCAACAGTGGGATGAAGATCCCCATGAGCGGGAGCCACGCGATGACCAGCGCGCCAGCTGCCGAGTCACGGATGAAGCCGGCGGCCCCGCCTTTCAACAGCCGCGCGACGAGGCTGGCGATGACGGTGCCCGCGACGGAAGCCACCGCGAACGTGGTCGGGGCGAGGCCAAGGTTGAACGCCGACATGGCGTAGGCGCCGACGACGCTGATCGCGGTGCCAGCCACGATGGTCTTGACCTGGGTGGTGGCGCCGGTCTTGAGCAGCGCGAAGTGCACCTCAATCACGCCAAGGCTGAGCGCCACCGCGCTCAACAAGACGAAAAACCACGGCACCCAAAGCAGCCCGACGGCGATGGCCGTCATCAAGGCGACGCCGACGCCGACGGCGACCGGAAGGTTCCGGCCAGCCCTCGGCGTCGACGGCGCGACGTCGGGCTGCTCCTTCGGCATCAGATCTCGCTGAGCTCGGCTTCCTTGTTCTTGAGCGCCTCGTCAACGGCCTCCACGTACTTCTTCGTGGTGGCATCCATCGCCTTCTCGGCGCGAGCCAGGTCATCCTCGCTGATCTCGTGCTCCTTCTCGAGCTTCTTCAGCTGATCGATCGCATGGCGACGCACGTTACGGACGGCCACGCGGGCCTCCTCCGCCTTGTGGCGCGCCATCTTGATGTACTCCTTGCGGCGCTCCTCCGTCAGCTGCGGCATGACGCAGCGGATGGTGTTACCGTCGTTGCTCGGGTTCACGCCAAGATCCGCGTCGCGAATCGCCTTCTCGATGGCGCCGAGGGCGCTGCGATCGAACGGGGTGATGAGCATGGTGCGCGGATCGGGCGACGTAAACGTAGCGAGCTGTTGCAGGGGCGTCGGGGCCCCGTAGTAGTCGGCGGTCAGCCGGTTGAACATCGCGGGGTGGGCGCGGCCGGTGCGGATCGTGGACAGGTCCTCCTTGGCGTGGTCCACGGTGACCTGCATCTTGGCTTTGGTTTCCTTCTCGACATCGGCGATCATGCCGGTCTCCTTCGTATCGGGTAGGTGGATAGATCAGCGGGAGACGAGCGTCCCGATTGGGTCACCCTGGACGACGCGGCCGATGTTGCCCCGTTCGGACAGGTTGAAGAACACAATGCTGAGCGCGTTGTCACGGGCCAACGCGATCGCTGTGGCATCGGCCACCTTGAGGTCCTTGGCGAGGAACTCGTCGTGCGTCAAGTGATCGAAGCGCTTGGCTTCGGGGTTGGTGCGGGGGTCGGAGTCGTAGACCCCATCGACGCCCTGCTTGCCCATCAAGAGCACCTCGGCCCCGATCTCAAGCGCCCGCTGGGCGGCGACCGTGTCGGTGGAGAAATAGGGCATGCCGGAGCCGGCGCCGAAGATCACGAGACGGCCCTTCTCCAGGTGCCGCTCCGCCCGCCGGGGAATGTAAGGCTCGGCGACCTGCGCCATGTGGATCGCGGACTGCACGCGTGTGTGTACCCCGGCCTTCTCCAGGAAATCCTGAAGCGCGATCGAGTTCATGACGGTGCCCAGCATGCCCATGTAATCGGCCCGGTCCCGAGCCATCCCGCTCTGGCTCAGCTCAGCACCACGGAAGTAGTTTCCGCCGCCGACGACGACCGCTACCTGCGTGCCCTGCTCGACAACGGCCGCGATCTCCTGGGCGATGTCGGAGACCACCACCGGGTCGACGCCCAGCTTTCCTCCGCCGAATACCTCCCCTGAGAGCTTCAGCAACACCCTCCGATACGGCTTGTTCATGCTGTTCCCTTCTTCCGGTGGCGTCAGGGGCCACAATATCGCCAAACGTGAAACGAGCGGGCCCGGTGGGACACGCTCGTTTCAACAGTTGATCGGATTCAGCGATCAGGCACCAGCGGACAGGCGGACGAACCGCTTGACCGTCAACCCGGCGGCCTTGAGGACGTCGCCAACCGTCTTCTTGTCCTCCCAAACGGCGGGTTGCTCGAACAGCACGGTGTCCTTGAAGAAGCCCCCGACACGGCCTTCGACGATTCGTGGCAGAGCCGCCTCCGGCTTACCTTCCTCACGCGCAGTGGCCTCGGCGATGCGACGCTCGTTCTCGACGATGTCAGCCGGCACGTCCTCGCGGACGACGTAGCTCGGGCTCATCGCAGCGATGTGCATCGCAACCTGGTGGGCTAGGGCCTCGTCGCCGCCCTCGTACTCGACGAGCACCCCGACCTGCGGCGGCAGGTCGGAGGAGCGGCGGTGCAGGTATAGGTGGCTGGTGCCGTCGTAGTTGGCGACGCCGCCCAGCGACAGGTTCTCACCGGTCTTGACCGCGAGCGCCTTGACGGCCTCCTCGACGGTGCCCCCGTCGAGCGGAGCGGCCTGCGCGGATTGAAGGTCCTGGGCACCGGATGCGGCAACAGCCTCGACGATCTTCTCGGCCAGAGCGACGAACTCGGCGTTCTTAGCGACGAAGTCGGTCTCGGCGGCGAGGTGGATGCAAGTGCCGTCGCGCCCGGCGACGACGCCGTTCGTGGCCTCGCGATCGGTGCGCTTGGCGGCCTTGGCCAGGCCGGAGATGCGCAGCAGCTCAACGGCCTTGTCGAAGTTGCCGTCTGCCTCGGTGAGGGCCTTCTTGGCGTCCATCATGCCCGCGCCCGTGGCGTCGCGGAGCTTCTTGACATCGGCAGCAGTGATTGCCATGTGGGATTCCCGTCTAGTTTTCTCGAAAAGTTCAGTTGGACTCAGCCTGGGCGGTTTCCTCGCCCTGCTCAGCCTTGGGGGTCTCCTCAGCCGGGGCGGACTCGCCCTGCGCGAGAAGCTCGCGCTCCCAATCGGGCATGGGCTCGGCCTCGACCTGCTCGCCCGAACGGCCAGAGGAGCGCTCGATGAGGCCTTCGGCGACGGCGTCGGCGATGATACGCGTCAGCAGCGCGACCGACCGGATCGCGTCGTCATTGCCGGGGACGGCGTAGTCGACCTCGTCGGGATCGCAGTTGGTGTCGAGGATACCGACGATCGGGATGCGCAGCTTGCGAGCCTCGTCGACGGCGAGGTGCTCCTTCTTGGTGTCGACGACCCAGACGGCCTGCGGAGTACGGGCCATGTCACGGATGCCGCCGAGCGTCTTGTCGAGCTTGCCCTTCTCGCGCTCCAGCTGCAGCAGTTCCTTCTTGGTCAGACCACTGCTGGCGGAATCGGCGAGATCCATGCCCTCCAACTCCTTGAGGCGCTGGATGCGCTTGGTGACCGTGTGGAAGTTGGTCAGCATGCCGCCCAGCCAGCGCTGATTGACATACGGCATTCCGACACGGGTGGCCTGCTCGGCAATGGCCTCCTGGGCTTGCTTCTTGGTGCCGACGAACAGGATCTGGCCGCCGCGGGCGACGGTCGACTTGACGAACTGGAACGCCTTGTCGATGTAGCTGAGGGACAGCTGAAGGTCGATGATGTAGATGCCGTTGCGCTCGGTGAAGATGAAACGCTTCATCTTGGGGTTCCAGCGGCGGGTCTGGTGCCCGAAATGCACGCCAGACTCGAGCAACTGACGGGTGGTTACGACGGCCATGGCCGTTTCCTTTCGCGGCAGGCCAGCGGCCCGCCAGGACGTGTGGGCGTGGCCCACTAGGTGGTTGCTTGGGACCCATTTGGGCCTTTCCTGATGCGCCCGGCGGTAGCACCCCGGTCAACAGCCGGGGACCACGCCACCCCCGACGGTTCCCCGCGATGGCGCACGCGATGTCAGCCGGATCGCCCCGGCTGCTCGGATAATCCTAGGCGGTGCTTCGAGGGGTGTCCAACGGCGTTATCCACAGCCCTTCGTCCCCGTGAGCATCGCAGCGGCGAGGTGACCATGGTGGCGAGTATGAGGAGATTGTGGTGTTTCCTGGTGCTCTGGCCGCTCCTGCTCGTTAGCCCGCCGGCTGCGGCAGATAACGGACTGACGCTGACTCCCCCGGTTTCGGGGCGTGTGATCAAGTCGTTTGATGGAGGTTCGTCGCCCTACTCGAAGGGCCACCGCGGCGTTGACTTGGCCGCCGACGCCGGTGCCGAGATCCGGGCAGCCGCCCCGGGGACGGTGTACTTCAACGGCGTCGTCGCCGGCCGGCCGTCGGTCTCGATCGACCACGGATCGGGGCTGCGCACCACATACACGCCGGTCGTGGGCACGAAGGAGGTGGGCGCTGCCGTAGCCGGAGGGGATGTGATCGGACATCTTTCGGGCCCGCGGCATTGCGGGAGCGAGTTCTGCCTGCACTGGGGTTTGACCGACGGTACGGCCTACTTCGATCCCATGCTCTATGTCACCTCGCCACCCATCCGTCTACTGCCGATGGGCTCCCATCCCAAACCTATCCAGTACCTGCCTCAGGCGACAGTCCCGCTGCCGCCGGGCGGCGCACCCGTGCCGGGACGGGTGACTAGCCCGTTCGGGATGCGGGTCCACCCGGTGACCGGGGTCTACAAGCTGCACGACGGAGTCGACTTCGGCGCTCCCTGCGGCACCACGATCCGGCTGCCATGGCCTGGGCGGGTGGTCTCGGCCCGGAACGACGGCGCCTACGGTTTCCGAGTGATCGTCGACCACGGCGGCACGCGCACGGCCTACGCCCACATGCCCGGCTTGGAGGTTTCAGTGGGTCAGGAACTGCCCGCCGGCGCCCGGGTGGGTCAGGTGGGTTCAACCGGCTATTCGACGGGCTGCCACCTGCACTGGATGGCCTGGCGCGCCGGCAAGCTCATTGACCCACTCACCCTCTTAAAGTGACGGTTAGGCGCGGGGGTGGGCCTGTTCGAAGGCGGCGCGGAGACGGTCGTTGCTCACGTGCGTGTAAATCTGGGTGGTCGCGACGGATGCGTGGCCCAGCAATTCTTGAACGGTTCGAAGATCCGCGCCGCCGGCGAGGACGTGGGTCGCCATCGCGTGCCGCAGAGCGTGCGGTCCGACGGAGTGCCCCGACGCTCCGGTCGCACTGCTCACGACCCGCCTGGCCACACGCGGGTCGAGCGCTCCGCCACGGGCACCGAGGAACACCAGCTTGGGGCTGGAAGCGATCGCGACCCGGCCTCGCGCCCGTAGCCAGGCCTCCAGCGCCACCCGGGCCGGCTCCCCCATCGGCACTGCCCGCTCCTTGCCGCCCTTGCCCAGCACGCGGACGGTGCGCCTGCCGGAGTCGACG
>CAMCJC010000030.1 GCA_945875065.1 uncultured Propionibacteriaceae bacterium
CTTCCCGGCTAGACTAACGTCTCGTTCGCCCTTGGCCGAAGTGGTGAAACTGGCAGACACGCAGGATTTAGGTTCCTGTGCCCGATAGGGCGTGAGGGTTCGAGTCCCTTCTTCGGCACGCTGGGGCGCGTAAGCTGGGGGACCGCCCGTAGAACTGGAGTCGAACCGTGAAGCTTCGCATCGCCCTCGCTGGAATCGCCTGTCTGAGCCTGATCGCCTGCTCTGGCCAGAACAACTCGCCCAGCAGCCCTCCCCCTTCGGGGATGGAAGCGGCGGAGGTCGCGACGGAGAGCCCCGATGTGACCGCGAGCGGTAGCCACGCGCCTGATGTCGAGGGCGACCCGGTCCCCGCCTTCCTGGGCATGCTCGAAGCCGCCTCGATTGAGCGTGGGTCCGCGACGAACGACCAGTTGGTGGCGGAGGGGCAGCGGGTGTGTGAGAGCCTGAAAGCGGGCACGTCACTCAAGGACGTCATCGCCGCGCGCAGCGAAAGTGTCCTGAAAGACATGGACCCAGGCAGCTACACGCAGGTGGTGCTGGGGGCTTCCGAAATCCTCTGCGGCGACCAGCAGGCACGTGTCTTCGAGGAATACCAGGCCCTCAACGGCTAACGGACGTCAACCCAACGCTGTCCGACGACCGACGCGGTGAGGGCGCCGGCGCTCAGGCTCGCCAGCGCCGCGTCGAACTCGTCGCGTGCCGCTACGGGAATAGCTACCGTCACGACCGCCGTCTCGCCCCAGTCGATCCCTTCGACGATCACGATGGGCCCCGAAGGCAGGCGCAGGTCCCGCAGGGCCGCTTCGATCGGCCCGATGGTCGCCAGGGGGACCTCGATCGTCAAGAGGGCGCGCAACTCGACGCGCCGCGTGCCGACGGTCGTGATGGCTTGGGCAACCGCTTCCGAATAGGCGCGCACCAAGCCTCCGGCCCCGAGCTTGATGCCGCCGAAGTAGCGGGTGACGACGGCCACCACGTCCCTTAGGGCGTTGCTCGTAAGCACACCGAGCATCGGAATCCCTGCGGTTCCAGCGGGCTCACCGTCGTCGGAGGAACGGGCCGTTCGGCCGTCGGGGCCTAGGACGAATGCCGAGCAGTGATGCCGGGCGGCGTGGTACCGCGACCTGTTCTCGTCGATTATCGCCCGCGCCGACGCCTCATCCTCGACCCGCCTTAGGGTTGTCAAGAACCTGGAGCGCTTGATCTCCAGTTCCACCTCGACGCCGCCGCCGAGGTCGGCATCAATCGTGAGGTAAGACTCAGACACCGAGCTCGCGGCGCAGCTTGGCGACGTGGCCGGTTGCCTTGACGTTGTACTGGGCGACGCGGATGGTCCCGGAGCCCTCCTCGTCGACGTCGATGACGAACGTGGACCGCAGCACCCCCTCGATCTCCTTGCCGTACAGCTTCTTGGTCCCGTAGGCGCCGTACTCGTTCAATACCGTGCGGTCGGCGTCCGACAGCAGCGGGAAACCCACCGACGACTTCTTTGTGAACTTCGCGAGCTTTTCCACGGAGTCGGGCGAGATCCCGACGATCCGGTAGCCGGCCTCCTGGAAGGCCGCCAGCGACGACGTGAAATCGACAGCCTGCGTGGTGCAGCCGGGGGTCATCGCGGCCGGGTAGAAGTACAAGATGAGGGGAGCACCGGCGAAGCTGGCCAGTGAGACGGCCTGGCCAGAGGCATCAGGCAACTCGAAGTCGGGAGCGGGGGAGCCGGGGGTCAGGCGCGCTGTCATGTCCGCAAGCTTAGAGGCCCCGACGCGGCGTGAAGGGCAAGGCTTTAAGCTTGGATGGCAGTCAACGTCGAAAGGGAAGCCATGGCCAGTCAGGGAAGCCGCACCGTCGAGGACATCCGCGCCGATCTGGCCAGGAACCGCAGCGCCATCCAAATGGCAGTCGGGGATCTGGCAGAGGAATACAAGCCCGCCAACATGGCGAAGCGCGCCGTCGACGACGCCAAGACCTTCGTGGCTGGCGAAGTCAACGACGCCAAGACGTTCCTCACGAACGAATACCACAACGTCAAGGCACGCTTCGTCGATGAGGATGGCGCGTGGCGCACGGAGGAACTCATCAAGGTTGGTGCCGTGGTCGCCGGCGCGCTCGTGCTGCTGCTTACGGTTCGTTCGGTCCGCCGCCGCAAGTAGTCATAGCAACGCGAAAGGCCCCGGATGCCCGGGGCCTTTCGCTGTACACCACCAGGGACTCGAACCCTGAACCCGCTGATTAAGAGTCAGCTGCTCTGCCAGTTGAGCTAGTGGTGCGCGGGCTGGGAAGCCCAGTACACCACCAGGGACTCGAACCCTGAACCCGCTGATTAAGAGTCAGCTGCTCTGCCAGTTGAGCTAGTGGTGCTCGCGCGAGGACAAACAATACTCACCTTGGGGACCAGATGTGAAATCGACGGTGCCGCGAGTCGCGCGGCGGGCGCGGCGTAGCATGTCGACATGATTTCAACGAAGGGGCGTCGTGGTCGACGACTCGGAAACTTCGCGCTGAAACAGGTGATGGCGGTAACTGGCCTCCTGTTCGTCGGCTTCGTCGTGGTGCACCTGTTCGGAAATCTCAAGGTCTTCGCCGGTGCCGATGCGTTCGACCATTACGCGGCCTGGCTACGCGAGGTCGGGTACCCGTTGTTGCCCAAGCAGAGCGTGCTTTGGGCGCTTCGGATCGTGCTCGGCCTCTCGGTGCTGGCCCACATCGGCGCGGCCGTGACCCTCTGGTGGCGTGCCAGAAAGGCGCGTGGGAGACATCGCCGACGACTCGGCGGGGCCGAGTCTCAGCTCGCCGGCTTCATGCTGCCGGGCGGCCTGGTCATTGCCCTGTTCATCCTGTTCCACTTGTCTGACCTCACCATCGGCGGCCCCGGTGCGTCCGCATCGTTTCGGCACCCCGACCCGAACGTCCATGCCTACGCCAACCTGGTTGCAAGCTTCTCCAGGCCGCTGGTCGCGTGCTTCTACTCGGCTTCGATGCTGCTGCTCGCAGCGCACATCTTCCACGGGTGGCGCACCCTCCTGCAGGACTTCGGCGCCACCGGCGCTCGCCTGCGCCGCGTTTGGGTGATCCTTGGGGGCCTCATCGCGCTCGCCGTCGTGGCGGGCAACGCCTCGATTCCGTTGCTCGTCCTAGCGGGAGTGATCTCATGAATGCGTTCCGATTCCGTCCGCGCCCCAAGGTCACCGTCGCCGAGTCGCCCGTGCTCCAGGCGGGCGTCCCCGCCGGTGACCCCCGCACCGCCTGGCGACGCCGATGCGCCGAGTATCGGCTAGTCAGCCCGGCCAACCGCAAGAAGTACACCGTCATCGTCGTCGGCACCGGGCTCGCCGGCTCCGGGGTGGCCGCGGCTTTGGGGGAGCTAGGCTACCGCGTCGAGTGCTTCACGTTCCATGACGCGCCCCGCCGTGCCCATAGCGTCGCCGCCCAGGGCGGCATCAATGCCGCTCGAGCCAGGAAAGTGGACGGCGACTCCCTTGAACGCTTCGTCAAAGACACGGTCAAGGGCGGGGACTTCCGCTCTCGCGAGGCGGATGTGTGGCGGCTCGGCGAGGAGTCGATCCGGGTGATCGACCACATGTCCGCGATTGGCGCGCCGTTCGCCCGTGAATATGGTGGGCAGCTTGCCACCCGATCGTTCGGCGGCGTCCAGGTCTCCCGCACGTATTACACGCGCGGTCAGACTGGGCAGCAGCTTCAGATCGCCGGTGCCCAAGCGCTCCTCAAACAGGTGGAGCGCGGCACCGTGACGCTCCATACCCGCACCGAGATGCTGGATTTGATCGTGGCCGATGGCCGGGCCCAAGGCATCGTCGTCCGGGATCTGGTGACCGGTGAGTTGCAGGTGGTCACAGGACACGCCGTCGTCTTGGCCACCGGCGGCTACGGCAGCGTCTACTTCCACTCGACGCTCGCGATGAACTCCAACGCCACCGCGACCTGGCGAGCCCATCGCAGAGGCGCGTTGTTCGCCAGCCCAAGCTTCATCCAGTTCCATCCAACGGCGCTGCCGATCTCGTCGAAGTGGCAGTCGAAGACCACCCTCATGAGCGAGTCCTTGCGCAACGACGGCCGTATCTGGGTGCCCGTCAAGGCCGGTGACGAGCGCGCCCCCGGCGACATCCCGGAGGCCGAGCGCGACTACTACCTGGAGCGCCGCTACCCGGCTTTCGGGAATCTCACTCCCCGCGACATCGCCTCCCGGGCGGCCCGGACCGAGATCGACGCCGGACGAGGCGTCGGACCGCTCAAGAACTCGGTTTACCTCGACTTCCGTGACGCCATCTCGCGTCTCGGCAAGGCCGTGATCGCCGAGCGTTACGGGAACCTGTTCGAGATGTATCACGACGCGACCGGGGAGGATCCGTACGAAGTCCCGATGAGGATCGCCCCCGGCGCACACTTCACGATGGGTGGGCTGTGGAGCGATTTCGACCAAATGACGTCGATCCCCGGCCTGTTCGTCGGCGGTGAGGCCGGCAACAACTACCACGGAGCCAACCGGCTCGGCGCGAACTCGCTGCTCAGCGCCTGCGTCGACGGTTGGTTCACCTTGCCGCTAGCGATCCCTAACTACCTCGCGGGAGTTACGCCCGGCCCGGTGCTTGAATCCTCGGCGCCCGAGGCCAAGGAGGCGCTAGAGAATGTCAAGCGGCGCATCTCCAAACTGGTCGGCAACAAGGGGCGCCAGCGCCCGACCACGTTCCACCGACGCCTCGGCGAAATCCTCTATCGCTACTGCGGCGTGATGCGCGACGCTGAGGGTTTGGAGCAGGGGTTTCAGGAAGTCCGGGAGCTGCGCGAGGAGTTCTGGCGCGACGTCCGAGTCGCAGGTGCCGCCGACCGCCTCAACCAGGAGCTTGAGAGGGCCGGTCGCGTCGCCGACTTCCTCGAACTCGCCGAACTCATGATCGTCGACGCCTTGGACCGCGATGAATCCTGCGGCGCGCACTTCCGTGTCGAGCACGCCAGCGCTGACGGCGAGGCCGAGCGTGACGACGCCCGCTGGTGTAGCGTCTCGGCGTGGCAGACGGACGCCGACGGCAACCATCGGCGCCTCAGCGAGGGCCTGCGTTTCGAATCCGTCCAGCTTCAGGTTAGGAACTAACTGGAGATCTGGCGCCAGGCCGGACCGAAAGACAAGGGCCGGTTGGAACGCCACATGCTTGAGGACGCCACACCAGAGATGAGCCTCCTCGAGCTGCTGGACCGCCTAAACGACCAGCTTTGCGAACAGGGAGAGGAACCCATCGCGTTCGAGTCGGACTGTCGTGAGGGGGTCTGCGGGGCCTGCGGTGTAACCGTTAACGGCACTCCGCATGGCCCCGTCCCCAACACGCCAAGCTGTCGGCAGCACCTTCGGGCCTTCGGGGGCATCACCAAGCTGCGGATAGAGCCCCTGCGCTCGGCGGCCTTCCCCGTCGTGCGGGACCTAGTCGTGGATCGCAGTGCACTCGACCGTGTCATCCGTGCCGGCGGTCACGTCGACGTCATGGCCGGCACCGCGCCGGACGCTGACGACATGTTAATCGGCCACGCCGACGCGGAAGTCGCGCTGGACTTCGCCGCGTGCATCGGCTGTGGCGCCTGCGTCGCCGCCTGTCCCAACGGGGCCGCGCACCTGTTCGCCGGTGCCAAGCTGGCGCACCTTGCGATGCTGCCGCACGGGAAGGTCGAGCGAACCCGACGGGCACGCGCCGTCGTCGAGACCCTCGACGAGTTCGGGCCGTGCTCCAGCTACGGCGAGTGTGTCGAGGTGTGCCCGGCCGGCCTCCCGCTGACTGCCGTCGCGGCAGTGCACCGAGAGGGTCTGAGGGCGATCTTCAAAGGCAAGTGATCAGGCGTTCGCCGGCTCCAACGTACCGGGGCCGCGCTGTCGGATCACGGGTCTAACATCAATGTCGCCTGCAGCCTGCGCTTGGCCCGCAACGGTGAAGCCGCAGTCCGTAATCATCTGAAGATCTGCTTTCCCGGCCTGGCCTTCGCTGGTGAGGTAGTCGCCGAGGAACAGGGAGTTGCAGATCTCCAGCGACAAAGCCTGGAGGCTGCGCAGGTGCTGCTCCCGCCCGGCCGCGACCCGCACATCACGGTCTGGATGGACGAAGCGAATCATGGCTAGAATCCGCAGGCACTTAAGCGGCGTCAGCTCTGCATGCCCCGCGAGCGGGGTGCCGTCGAACGGCATCAGGAAGTTCACCGGGACCGAGTCGGCCCCAAGATCCCTGAGTGCGAATGCCACCTCGACGAGTTGCCCATCACTCTCTCCCATGCCCGCGATTAGGCCGGAGCAGGCGCTGAGGCCGTGCGCGCGGGCGTGCTGAATCGTCTGGGTGCGGTCCTTAAAGGTGTGTGTCGTGCAGACGCGGTCGTAGTGGCTCTGTGCGGTGTTGAGGTTGTGGTTGTAGGCGTCGGCGCCGACGGCTGCTAGAGCCTCGGGCTGACCCTCCTTGAGTTGGCCGAGACACGCGCAGATCTCGACATCGGGGTGGTCGGCCTTGATCTCGTCGATGATCTCGGACACCTTTTTGACGTCCCGGTCCGACGGGCCTCGTCCCGAGGCGACGAGGCAGACGCGCTTGGCCCCGCCTGCGATCCCCGCCTTGGCGGCCGCGACGGCCTCCTGGTTCGACAGCCACCTGTATTTGAGAACGTCGGCCTCGGAGCCTAGGCGCTGTGAGCAGTAGAAACAGTCCTCAGGGCACAGTCCGGATTTGAGGTTGACCAGGTAGTTGACCTTCATCATCGTGCCGAAATGATGGCGTCGGACGCGCCCCGCGGCCGCGACGAGCGCGTAGGTCTCGGCGTCCGGTAACCGCAGGATCGCCAGTGCCTCGTCCTCAGTGACAGGGCGTCCGGCTATGACCTCGTCAGTTAGTTGGTTCAGGTCCATCGGTCCTCCCTCAGTATTTGAACAGTGTTCAACGTAGCAGGGAGGTGTCTGCGTGTGCGACCGGGGTCGCAACACGCCAAGATGTTGAAGTTTCACCTATCTGGGGTTTCCGGTTACTCTGGATGACACGACGAAAGGAATGCCATGAAGATCGGTGTCATCGAAGGTTCCCTCCGCCCCGGCAGCACCACCGGTGCGGTCGCACGCTGGATCCTTAAGCACGCCCCCGCGGGCGCTGAACTAGTTCACCTGCCCCTAACCGAATATCCCCTCCCGCTGTTCGACTGGGAACAGCACCCGATGGCCGCCAACCGGCAGTACCCGAACGCTCAGGTCCAGGCATGGGCCGACGCGGCGAACGAGTGCGACGCGTTCATCTTCATCGCCCCCGAGTACAACCACGGCGTCTCCGGCGTCCTGAAGAACGCCATCGACTGGCTCGGCCCGGAGCTGTGGGAAAAGGCCTCCGCCTGCATCGGCATCGGTGCTGATGGGGGCCCGCGCTCCGTCGAGCACCTGCGCCAGATCCTGGCAAACTTCAACCAGCACGTCGTGCGGGCGCAAGTCGGCATCTCGATTTTCCTCGACCTCGCCGACGGCGAGATCAACGCCTCCGAGCAGAAGGAAAAGGACCTGGACGCCGTCTTTGGCCAGCTGGTCGACGCCGCGGCTCGTTTCCAGCGCTGAGCTAGCTAGCCAGGCCCGGGGAGAGACTATTCCCCGGGCTCTTTCAGCGTCTAGGGCTGCAACAGCACCTTGATGGCACGGCGTTCATCCATCGCTCGGTAACCCTCAGGGGCCTTATCGAGCGGCAGGCGGAGATCGAAGACCTTGCCGGGGTTGATCTCGCGGTCGAGGATCCGCTGGATCAGGTCGGGCAGGAAGCGACGCACCGGCGCTGGCCCGCCATGGAGGTGGATCTCCTTGCCAAACAGGAGCCCGCCAGGCAGGGTGACATCGTGGGAGACTCCGACGAAGCCGACATGCCCGCCGGAGCGGCAGGCACCGATCGCCTGTTCCATCGCCTGCTGGGTACCAACCGCCTCGACGACGCTGTGCGCGCCGAGCCCGCCGGTCAACTCCTTTACCTTCGTGACCCCCTCGTCGCCGCGCTCCTCGACGATGTCGGTCGCGCCGAACTCGCGCGCCAGCGCCTGGCGCTGCGGATGCCGAGACATCGCGATGATGCGTTCGGATCCGAGTTCCTTGGCGGCCAGGATCGCTAGCAGGCCCACCGCTCCGTCGCCGACGACGGCAACCGTCTTGCCGGGGCCCGCCTCGGCGGCGACGGCGCCGAACCAGCCGGTGCCGAGGACATCGGATGCCGCCAGCAGGGAGGCCAGGACCTCGGGGTCGTCAGGGCGGCCGCCGGGTACGACGACGAGGGTGCCGTCGGCCTGGGGGATGCGCACGAACTCGGCCTGCGTGCCGTTCGCGAAGCCGCCCGCCACGCAACGTGATTGATAGCCGGCCTCGCAGATCTCGCAGGTGTTGTCGGAAAGACAGAAGGAGCCCACGACGAAGTCGCCGGGCTTGACCGATGAGACGGCGTCGCCGACCTCGGTCACGGTTCCAACATACTCGTGGCCCATCGGACGGTTCTCGACCTGGTCGAAACCGCGGTAGGGCCACAAATCGGACCCACAGATACACGCGGCGGCCAGCTCAATGACGGCATCGGTCGGCTCACTGATGGTGGGGCGGTCGGCGTCGGTGACGATGACATCGCCGGGGGCCCGCATGATGACTGCTCGCATGGGAAACTCCAATGGGTGGGAGGTTGGGGATACCCACCAATAGCCATGCTAACCCCGGGGCGAATCCTTGGTGAGTGGAACCTAACTTCGGCTGGTCTTCCAGACTTACTGTCGCGTTCCTTACACTGTTGAGAAGTTTGCGAGATCACCTGACCTGCAAAGGGGCGTTCGATGACGAGCACCAGCGAACCCGACACCCTTTCTCTTACCCCCAGCAGGCGCAAGTTCCTCGCCTGGTCGGGAGCGATCGGAGCCGCGGGGATGGTCGGCCTGCCTGGCTGCACCCTCCAGTACAGTGACCCGGCCGATGCTCCACTCGGCGGCGCTGAGGAGGGAGAGCGGATCGTCTGGAATGCTTGCCTGGTCAACTGCGGAAGCCGCTGCCCCGTCCGGATGGCCGTCCGCGACGGCCGCGTCATCCGGATAGAGCCGGACAACACGGGCGACGACGACCTTGGCAACCAGCAGATTCGCGCGTGCGTCCGTGGCCGCTCCATTCGGCAGCGCATGTACTCTCCCGAGCGGCTGAAGAAGCCGTTGAAGCGGGTCGGAAAGCGGGGCGAAGGAAAGTGGGAGGAGATTTCTTGGGATGAGGCCACCACGATCGTCGCAGACAAGATCAAGGAATTGATCTCGAAGTATGGAAACGAATCTATCTATCACAACTACGGCACGGGCGTCATCGGCGCCGCCGTCGCCCGGTCGTGGCCGCCCGGTAACACCGCCGTCGCCCGGCTGATGAACTGCGTTGGCGGGTTCCTGAACCACTACAACGATTACTCCGCCGGCAACATTGAGGCCGCCGTCGACTTCCACTACGGCGCTTGGATGGGAAACAACTCCAACGACGACACAGTCAACTCGAAGCTCGTCGTCATGTTCGGCAACAACCCTCACGAGACCCGCATGTCCGGCGGCGGCGAGATGTTCGTGACCCAGAAGGCCAAGCAACTGAGCGGCCACAAGGTGATCGTCGTCGACCCGCGCTTCTCTGACACCGCGATGAACCTGGCTGACGAGTGGGTCGCGATCCGTCCTGGAACCGACCTGGCGTTCGTAGCCGGAATGGCCCATGTCATGATCTCCGAGGGCTTGCACGACCAGGAGTTCCTGGACAAGTACTGCTCCGGGTTCGACGAGGAGCACCTTCCCGAGAATGCGCCGCCCGGCAGCTCCTATCGCTCCTACATCGAAGGCAAAGGCGAAGACGGGATCGAGAAGACCCCAGAATGGGCGGCGAAGATCACAGGCGTACCTGCCAACGACATTCGTCGCCTGGCCCGGGAGATCGCGATGACCAAGCCTTGCAACATCAACCAGGGCTGGGGCATTCAGCGCCACTCGAACGGCGAGTCCCAGGCACGCGCGCCGATGCTGCTCAGCAACCTGATCGGCCAAGTCGGTATCCCGGGCGGCGGGAACGGTGAACGCGAGGGAGCTAATCCGCTGCCGCTGGTGCTGTTCCCGACGCTCGAGAACCCGGTGCGCCCGACCATCTCGTTCTACATGTGGACCAAGGCGATCACCGACGGCAAGGGCATGACCTACCGCGACGGCGTCCGCGATAGCCTCGACACGAACTCCAACAGCAATGTGGTCAACGACGTCGTGCTTGGTTCCAACATCAAGATGATCTGGAACTACGGCTCCAACGCCCTGATAAATCAGCACGGCGACATCAATCACACCATCGAACTGCTAAGCGATGAGTCAAAGGTCGAGATGATCGTAGTCATCGACAATCAGATGACGGTCTCCGCACGCTACGCCGACATCGTCCTGCCCGATGCGATGGCCTCCGGCGAGACCATCGACTTGGCCTGGCAGAGCGCTGCTACTGCCGGCAACCTCGGCTACCTGATCTTCTGCGACAAGGCCCACGAGCCGCTCTACGACTCCAAGCCCGTTTACGAGATGCTCACCGAGATCGCCGACAAGCTTGGAGTGAGAGAAAAGTTCACCGAAGGGCGGACTCAAGAGGATTGGGTGCGGTGGATGCTCGACGAGACGCGCAAGAAAATCCCCGACCTGCCCTCGTTCGAGGAACTGCGTGCCAAGGGCATCTACCGCCAGAACGTCGGCCCGTATATCTCGATGGCCAAGTTCCGGGAGGATCCAGTGGCGAACCCGCTGGAGACCCCCTCGGGCAAGATCGAGATCTATTCCAGCAATCTGGCCCGGATGCGTGACGACTGGAACTACGACCAGGGCTCCCAATGGATCGACCCGCTGCCGGTCTATCGGCAGACTCGTGAGCTACCCGGCGATGCCCTGCAGCTCCGGTACCCGCTGCAATGCATCGGCCACCACTACAAGCAGCGCACCCACTCCTCGTACGGGAACTCACCGTGGCTGAAGGAGGCGCATCCCCAGCTCGTGTGGATCAACAAGATCGACGCGGATGCGCGGGGCATCGCCACCAACGACCAGGTGCGGGTCTTCAACGACCGCGGTGCCACGGAACTGCCGGCGTTCGTTACCGAACGGATCGCGCCCGGCGTCGTCTCCGTGCCACAGGGTGCCTGGTATGCGCCGAGCGCCTCCGACGGCGTCGACAAGGGCGGCTGCGTCAACGTCTTGACGAGCCAGCAGCTCAACGCGTACTCGAAGGGGAACGGCCAGCACTCGGCACTAGTACAGGTCGAGAAGGTGTGACATGGGTGCCTACAAGCAACTCGCATTCCTGTTCGACCAGTCCAAGTGCACCGGATGCAAGGCCTGCCAGGTTGCGTGCAAGGACAAACACGACCTCCCCGTAGGCCAAACCTGGCGCCGCGTCCCCGAATACTCCGGCGGGCAGTGGCGCATTGGTGTGGATGGCGCTGTCACGCACGACATCTGGACCTACTACACGTCGCTCTCCTGCAACCATTGCGATGATCCAATCTGCGTTGAGGTGTGTCCTTCGACGGCGATGCACAAGGGCGAGAACGGCATCGTCAGCGTGGATCCAGCGCTGTGTATTGGCTGCAAATACTGCGCGATGGCGTGTCCATACGATGCACCACAGTTCGACGAGGCCACGCGCACGATGTCCAAGTGCGACTTCTGCGCCGATCGGATCACCAAGGGCAAGCGGCCCGCGTGCGTCGCTGCCTGTCCAATGTGTGCTCTTGACTTTGGCGAGGCCGAGGAATTGCGCGCCAAGTACGGTGACGAGGCCAGCTTGGAGCCGCTGCCGGAGCAGTCGGTGACTCGCCCCAACTTGGTTATCCTGCCGCATCCGAAGGCGCAACCGAGCGGGCACGGCACCGGTCACTTGGCGAACCCAACGGAGATCTGAGATGCACGAGTTTTACTTGGTCGTCTTCACTCTCACCGCGCAACTGGCGGTGGGAGCGTTCGTCGCGCTCGGTCTGGTCCAGGTTTTCGCACACGGTGCCGCCGCCGGTGAACGGGACCGCGTCAACGGGCCGGCGCTGACGCTCGCCGGGCCTTTGCTCGTGCTCGGATTGGCCGTCTCTGCCATGCACCTAGGCTCGCCGCTGCGCGCCGCGAACTCGCTTCTGCATGTTGGGACATCCTGGCTGAGTGCCGAGATCGCGCTCGGTCTGTGCTTCCTAGTCCTAGGCGGTGTGTTCGCGGTCGCGGAGTGGTGCAAGTGGGGGCGTCCGGGGAGTCGGACTGCGTTGGCGGTCGTCGCGGCGCTTTCGGGCCTGGGCCTGGTGTGGGCGATGTCGCAGGTGTACTCCCTGCGGACCGTGCCCGCGTGGGCGACGCCGTTCACCCCCGTGAACTTCTTCCTAACCACCTTGCTGCTGGGCTCGGTGGCGGTGGTGGCGTCGCTGGCGACGTCCGCGCATGTCACGCCGGGGGAGAATGCGTTCCGGGATCGCTCTGTCTTGTGGCTGTCGCTAATCGCGGCCGCTGCCGCAGTGGCGACGATCGCCGTTCAGCCGGCCTACCTTGCCTATCTCACCGATCACCCGGATGCCGCCGCCCAGGTGTCCATGGATCTGTTGACCGTCACTTATTGGCCGGCGCTGGTTGGGTCGCAGGTGATGCTCGGTGCCGGCGCGTTGCTGCTGCTCTTCGCGCTGGTTCAGGCCTTTGCTGCGCGACGTCGCCAAGGCACTGCGCTGACGTGGCCGGTGTTGGTCGCGACGGGTTTGATCGTCGCGGGTGAGTTGGTGCTGCGCATCCTGTTCTACGCCACCATGACCCGTATCGGCTTTGGTGGCCAATGATCCTGATCGACACCCCGGCTAAGCGGCAGGCGCTCGACGGGGCTGCCGCATCGGCCGTGTTCCTCAGCCAGGTGCTGCTGTCCCCAGAGGCGGCGGTGGCTGCGCAGAGGAACCTTGATGCTCAGGTCGTGGCCACCTGGCCCGGCGGCGGGGCGGCCGTCGAACGAGGGCTCTCCGAGTTGCTGCGCGCCGTCGCCGAGCGGGTTGAGGCAGCCGCTCTCCTCGAGGACCATCGGCGGTTGTTTGTCGGTCCGGGGACCATGCTGGCGTGCCCGTGGGAGTCGGTGCACCGCGGCGATGAGGGGCTCGTTTTCGACGAGGCCGCGATCGAGGTGCGGGCCGCTTACGCGGCATTCGGACTGGTGGCCCCTGGCGGAGGCCGGGAACCTGACGACCACATCGGCTTGGAATGCAGCTTCGTGGCTGAGTTGAGCTTGGCGACTCTCGACGCCCTGGAAGCCGGCGACGCGGCGACCGGCGGTGAGTTCGCCGCGGCGGGGCGTCGTTTCGTCGACGAGCATCTTGGCGCTTGGGCCCCGGAGCTGGGAGAGCTCATCGTCGCCGGAGCGCAGACCGCCTTTTATCGGGCGGTTGGGCACCTGCTCTCGGGAGCTGTACCCCTCTGGCGCGAGGCGTTTGCCGCATGAAAGAAGGAAACAGATGACAGACGACAAGCTGGCCCAGCTGGAGCGGTGGCTTGACGACATTTGTCCGGCGCTCGGCGTGCCACGCGGGCAGGTCCGAGAGGTTACCGGCGAGCTCCTCGCGGTAGCCAGCGAAGTCGCCCACGGCGCGTGCCGCCCAGGCGCACCGCTGACGCTTTTCCTGCTCGGTGTAGTCGCCGCCGGCGATCCTGAGGGCTTTCCGGAGCGCGTGCGGGCGGCCGCGGCGGTCGTGCGAGAACAGCTGTCGTGACTGGGCGGGTGCATAGCGGCTGATGCGGCGTGTCAGGATTGGACAATGATCGTCCCTGGAACTTACGACCTTGGCCCGGCTACTGCGTCCCTCCACCTGCACACGACGAGCGAGGGGACGATGGCGCGGA
>CAMCJC010000031.1 GCA_945875065.1 uncultured Propionibacteriaceae bacterium
AAATAGAACAACTAATCACCGTTGCACACACCACCTGAAACCGCCCTCTAGTCGTGCACTCCTTCGCTCACCGAGAACGGCGGTTCGTGCCCGCAAAAGAGGGGCGGCCAGCCGGCTCGACTCGGAGCGGTCGTGACGCTTTGCGGCGCTGAGTTACGAGGACGCCGTGATGGGCTAAGCGCTGTTGACGTGCAGGTCTGGCACGATCACCTCAGTGTGCCAAGCGTGAAGGAACTGACCGCGCATCGACCAGATGCAGCAAGCGGCGGACGTTTGAGCACTCATCCCAGGTAGTCATCGGCCTTCGACGACTTTGGTGGAGTCACCCCCCACGTGCTGTGAACTTGCGGAGCATCATCCTTACCTCTCCCGCCCGATGAGCGATCTCGTCACGATCACCGGCACGCGGGCATACACGTAACGACGGCGAGTATGCCGCTCGTGAACTTGCGAGTTCTCTTACCGTCGACGAACGAGTCGTCGCGGGAGGTGGCTGCGGATCGAAGGCGCTTCGCGCCAGGCCGCGCTGGCCGTAGGCGGCGATACGATCCCGCTCCTCCCAGCGGAGTCGATTGTGTCGTCCATACCCCGTCGGCCACCGCGACCTGCTTGATCGCGTAGTTGATGCCGGCCTTCTCGTGAGCGAAGTTCCGCCCGGCGGCGTTGCAACCCAACATCGCAACGCCCACGTTGTCGGGTACCGCGCGCATCGCGGAGGCGGACTGGTCGGCCTCGGCGGGAGTCGGGCCGTGCGCCCTGTCCAGCCACCACACTCCTTGATATCTCCCGGCGTACCTAACCTGTGTGGCGGTTACAGCTAGACCACTGCCGGTCGGTCGGGATCGTCGGTCACTGGATCGAGCACATCGAACCCGAGGGTGGCGGCGGCCCTGGCCATCTGCGCGTCATGCGTGACGATCGTGACCTTGCCCACGCCGAGCCGCAGCGCCGACGCGACATGCACCGAGTTGGCCCCGTCGAGTATGGGATCGAGTGCGATGGCTTCGTCGATCAGGTCATCCCCGACGGCGATCAGGGCGAACTCGTCCAGGTACTCTTCTGCGACATCGGTGGCCAGCTCGGCGTTCTTGACGACCCGCAGAACCTCGAGTTCGAGCATGCGTGAGCCGACAAACCTGTCACCGGCGGCATAGGCGGATTCGAACCACTCCCGGGCCGCGGCGGACTTGTCTGTGATCGCTCGCAGCAGCACCGAGGAGTCAACGAACCAGGCGCGCTCAGATGAGGCCATCGAACTTGGTCCGTTCGGCGCCGAGCGCAGCCCCGAGGTCCGTGCCGGTGGCGATGGTGGGGAAGCGTCGAGCCGATCGGGGAGCGGTGCTGCGGGAAGGTCGGGCGAGCCCGGTGGCCACCAGTTCGTCAAGCGGATCGCTAGAACTCTCGATCTTGTGATGCGGTATGCGGGGGGACCGCGGCGCAGCACAATCACTTAGCCGTGGTCCGCGGGTCGCGTCGCCCGTGAGGGGTTCTGATTTAGCTCGGTGAGCGTGATCGACGCCATAACACTAATTCTAGCATTTCATCCTAGATTTGGGTCACCCGTGCATCTTTGCCTGGCGAGAGCGGCCTATTGTGCGAATGTTGCACAAGAGAACCCGTTTCGATCATTTGACCTAGTCAAAGCGGATTATCGCGGGTGTCTTAGTGGTGCGTTCGGCAATTCCGTCGCTTAAGCCGAAGATCCTGGTCGACCGGTTGAGTCGTGGGGTTTACGTGGTGTCCCAGCGGTCCGGGGTGGCGTCGTGAGGGATGATCGTGGCCCTGCTGTGGGGACTATCGAGACGGCTCAAACTTTCTCACGGCTGCTGAGGTGGCCGGGCTCGTGGGTGACTGGCTGGCTGGGGTGAGTGTGAAGTCTTTTGCCGAGAGGTGCGGGATTCACCGGGCCAGGGTGTTCTCTCATCTTCGCCGGCGCAACGTGCCGAGCCGTCGCTACCTCAATTCCGCTGTTTCATTTCGTCCTGTGCTGTTGCTGGAGTATGCGAACGTTTTGGGTATCCCCGGTCCGGGTGCCGCGCTAGGCGTGATGAGTGCCGGATGATTCACCCGGTCCGAGACTTCGCCGACGTCTATGCCCTCATCGGCGCTCATCAGGTGACTTGCGGGCCGAGCCGCACTCGCCGCTACCGCGGCTTTGTGCCAGGCTGAGTTGCGTCCCCTCACGGCTGCAGCCTCGGGGCTGGGGCCACTGCGGGCGTCGACCTACGCGGCATTCGTCGACCCGACCCTTGGTGACGTCGCATTCTGGGACCCCACTCGTCGAAGCTGGACATGACGGACCTTTCCGAGACCTGTACGGATGACATGCCGCCTCGCCCTGTGTAGCCGGGAGGGGATGGACTGCGACGGAAAGCGTCTGCGACGCCATGTTGCATACGGGGCTTCAACCAGAAGATGGCTAGGGGAGATGCTGAGAACGGGGCCGGCGCCGACTGTCACTCGGCGTCGGGATCGACGCCCGCACCGAGCCAGTTGGCGAAGGCGCTCACCATGAGGTCACGGCGCACGGGGCTCTTGCCCGAGCTCGGAGAGCCGTGCAGGACTAGGACGCCGTTCTTGCAACGAGCATGGACCCGTTGGTCGGCACTGTCGCTGCGCTCGACCAACCCGTAGACATCTGTAGATATTTGGATACGATGGAAATATGAAGACCATCACGGTCGGCCAACTGCGGCAGAATCCGGCGGCGATGCTCGCCGAGGTCGAGGCCGGCGAGACCTACCGGATCACCCGTCACGGCCGGGAGATTGCCCGCATCGTTCCGCGCGACCATGCGCTCGAGTTGCTACCCGCCAAGTCTCGCACGGGATCGCGCCTTGCTGACCTACCGCGACACGAGCTGCGCTCAGCAAGTTCGATCGATGAACTTTTAGAAGACGAGCGTGACCGGTGACCATCTTCTACCTCGACACATCGGTTGCGCTTCGTGCGCTCCTGGGCCACTCGCCCTCAGCAGCGTTGTGGGTCGACCGCACCAGCGCTGATCATGAGCACACCCTCGTCTCGTCCAGGATCTTGAGAACCGAGCTGACCCGAGTGCTTCGTCGTGAAGGTCTACCCGTGACGCTGCGGGACGAGATCCTCAATGTGCTGAGTCTGGTTCCGGTGACCGAAGGGGTATTGGCAGCTGCAGAGGCCATCGAAAGACATGTGAAAACGCTGGATGCAATCCATCTGGGCTCGGTGATTGCCGCTGGGCTCGATGCCACCATCGTCAGTCATGACACGACTATGTTGGCTGTCGCCGCATCCCTCGGCTACCGCACCCTCGACCCGGTCGAGGAGTAAATCCAACCCCGCTCCCTCCCAGCCAGCAGAATCCCGAGCGGCCGCAAGATCAGTACTCGGCAGTGGCCCACTCGATGGTCAGGCCAGCGGTAGCGCAGCATGAACTGGTTTGAGGCCACATCGGCCGGTATCTGCATGCAGTTAGCCGAGGTTGTAGCGACGACGCTCGCGCAGGAGGTAATGCTTAGCTGCACCGAGCCAGTGCTCGTCGCGCATGACGGTGCATCGCAGCTTTGACAGAAGGGGGATGCCCCAGTCCCAGGCCCGGCGTATGTGCTCCAGGACGCTTGACACGCCATCACCAACGAGGCTGCGAGCCGCCTTGCAGTGGCCAAGCACGGTCACGAAGTCGGTGTAGGACTCGTCGGTTACAACGGTCAGCTCGTTGATGTCGTGCACGGTGACGGGGTTGTCCATCCGTTCTCCGTGCTGGTTGACGGCTAATCGTAAGCCGCGTCCGATTTCTTGGCGGCGGGAGATTGTGCTGTCGCTTTTCTTGAGTATTCCCATGACGAACACGTTGGGGTTGTCCCAGCCCTCGCGTAGCGCTGAGTGGGAGAAGATGAATCGCACTGGTTCAGCGAACGAGAGTAGCCGTTCCTTGTCTTTCAGGATCAGGTCGTAGGCGTCGGTGTCGGTGGACTGGCCCTTGTCGTCGCCACGGCTGGAGACCTTGCCGTTGATCTGGCGGTTGGTCTTCTTGTCGATGGAGAAGTAGCCCTCGTGCACGTGCCGCACGTCGTCGCGGCGCAAGTAGGTCTGATACTCCTCGATCGCCGCGTCGATGGCGAGTTCGCCGAGCACCTCGTCACGGATCGCGGGGTACTCCTCCTCGAACATCCGCGCGTAGTCGCCAAGAGTGTCCTCACGACCGTAGTCGCGGTACTTTGCGACCTCATCAATGAAGAACAGCGAGAGCACCTTGACGCCCTGGCTAAAGAGCTCGCGTTCCTTGTCCAAATGGGCGCGAACGACCTCACGAATCTGGATGCGCCGCTTGGTCTCCTCTGTGACATCCCGGTCAGCGAGCTGGCCTGCCGCGACCACATCGCCGTTGCTCAACTCGATCACGTCCCGGTTCGCGTCGATCTCAGTGATGAATAATCCCTTGTACGCCTCGATCCCGTTCGAGACATCGTGAAGGTTCGTGCCCACGTCGAGGCGCTTGACCTGTCGCCTGATGCCCGTTGCCGTCTGCACCTCGATCTCGGCCCGAGCACGAGGTTTGGTGCCCTTCGCGATCTCGATGGCATCCAGGTACAGGTAGGCAGTCGATCCAGCTAGGCCTTTGACGGTGATGCCCCGCACGGCGATCTTCTTCACCAGCTTCTGGTTGTAGGCGTCCAGCGCATCGAGCCGGTGCACCTTGGTGTGTTCGACCTTGTGGGTGGCGGAGTAACGCAGCAGCATCAGTGCATTGAACCGTGACAGCGCTTCGAGTGACTTGGGCGCACCGATCTTCTGTGGCTCATCGATGATCACGATCGGGCGGTTGGCGCTGATGACGTCGATCGGGCGGCGGGACTGGAAATCATCGAGTTCGTCGTAGATGCGGCGGTTGTCTTTGCCGGTGGCGTTGAACGCCTGGATGTTGATGATCATCACCTGCACCCCGGCGTCCGAGCTGAACCGCTCCAGCTCGTGCAGCTGGGAGGAGTTGTAGATGAACGAGCGCGGCTTGGTGCCGTACAGCTGCTGGAAGTGCTCGGCGGTCACGTCGAATGACTTCTTCACACCCTCGCGGATCGCGACCGACGGCACCACGACGATGTACTTCGACCAGCCGTACCGTTTGTGCAACTCCATGATCGTCTTGATGTAGACGTAGGTCTTGCCCGTGCCGGTCTCCATCTCCACATCAAGGTTCGGCGCCGGGGCTGGAAGCAAGCTTTGCTGACAATGGGAGGTTCCGTGATCGCTGTACCGCGTGCACGTTCTCCAGCAGTTGCGCTTCTGACAGGACGATCTCGGCGTTGCGCAAGCCCGCGTCCGGGCGTTCCTCCGCCTCGAACAGCGCAGGCGCGCTCGTGGGCCGAGCTTTGCCGGGGTCGATCCGGTAGGAGATGCCGTCATGCTTCGGCTGACCGGCGAAGCACTCCACGACAGCATCGACGGCATCGGTTTGGTACTGCTGGACCTTGAACTGGAGCTTCATACGGCAATTCGCTTTCTGCGAGCGACAACGTGGCGCAGTGAACTTAAGCAAGCAAACATGTCTTTGACTAGGCACTTTGTCGAACATGTTTGCTTGCGGCTTGTGTAAACGTACCTCTCAGTTCGCATGGTTAAACAAGCTCCCAACGTGGCTTCTGCTGGGAGCCCACGTTGCGGATCGTCCCGTCCGTTCGCATACGGGTGAGCAGGTTTGTGACCTTGGAGCGCTGCTGCTTCGAGTCGAGGATATCCGGCAGGTAAGGGCCAAGCAGGTCGTCGATCTCCTTGCGGGTGGCTCCCCCGAACTGGGTGAGGTAGTCCACCACAAGGCGGGCGTAGTGTGCATCGTCTTGTGCGCGGCGACGGATGTACTCGGCCTTGGAGCCAGTTATCTTGGCGATGTCAGCGTTCACTCGCAGATTCGGCCGCCGTCCCTCGACCAGCTTCGCCTTACGGAGTCGGGCGATTGCCTCGGCACTGCTGGGAAGACCCTTCTGCACCCGGTCGAGCGCGAGCACATCTTCGAGTGGAAGGTCGGTACGAACCATGAGGAGCTGGGAGTACGCCGGGTCGATCACCGCGCCTGGAATGGTGAGTTTGACCTCGCCGGTGGTGCTGAGATCGTAGTCAGGCAGGGGAAGGAAGCGTCGCACCTGGTCCTGCACCATGCGGTGGATGCCGTAGCCCATGTGGTCGATGACGTTGAGTTCGGTCATCGCAGCCACCAACAGCGGGTTGCGATAGTCGCGTGGCGTGCGCTTCTCGAGGGCGTACTCCTCGGGTACGCCGTCGAAGAACTCTCCGACACTGATGAACTCGACGCGATCTGGCCGCTCGGTGACGATGATCCTCGACCGCTTCGTGTAGTCCTGATGGGCGATGCAGTTGTACAACGCCTCGAGCAGGCTGCGCTCCTCGTACTTACTGATCTCCCGGTAGATCAACTCGTTGGGGGGCATGAGCCTCAGTTGCACGTTGCGGATACGCTGCACCAGCGCTGTGGAGGTGAGCAGGAACGGCGGGTAGAAGTGCTCGTAGGCTTGCTGCTCGCCCACCAGATTCCACGTCATCTCGGCAGGATGCGGCGTCAGTAGGTGCGTAGATGTGCGGGCACCGAGCAGCAGGAGCGCGGCTCGCGTGAGTTGGCCGTCGCGAATCAGCCGCGCCTTCTCCAGGAACGTCGCGTCATCCCACGCATCGACGTCTGCTGCGGGAATGCGGGAGGCATAGCGTTCCTTGAATCCCTGACGCGCGCGAGCAAGCGCTGTTGGATCGAGATGCCCAAGCGTGGCTTCCGGCACGACGACGGCCGACCAATCGGTGCCGACCGACTGCCGACGAATCTCGTCCAGTTTGTCCAGCGAGAGGGGTACCAGGCTCTCGCCTGCGCGGGCGCGGTAATTGCCCTTCCATGAGATCGGGATACCTCGAGGGGCTGCCGGTATCTCGAGCAGGACGATCCGTCTGCCGGAGTGCATGGCCTCGTACACCTCGCGGACGGTCAACCCCTGGTCGATCGACTGGTGGATGTGCTGCTTCAACGCCTGACGCTGCTGCACCTCGACGAGATGCGCCGTACCAACCACCTGACGACTGTTCGAGACCCCGAACACGAGCCATCCCGACGCCAGCCCGCGCAGGTTGGCCTCGTTGCTCAGCGCCGAGACATACTCACCGGTCTTGTCCGCCGAGAACTGACGTGTAGCCTCTTTGAACTCGACAACCTCGCTCTCCCAACCAGCCAACAGCCGATCGAGGAGTTCGGTGAGTTCGTCTCTCGTCAAGGTCATTAGTGGTTCCTCAGATCGTCCGGACCTCAGTAGCGGGCGACACTTCGCGGAACACCTGCTCGGCGTTGATCCGCGCGGCGTCGGAGGCGAAGGCATCGTCGCGGAACACCGCGCGGAGAGGGCCGCGAGCTGCTATGGCCCTCACAACCTCGGGGGCCACGGACGCAGCAAAACACGCGATCAGCGCGTCCTCGTCGACCGAGAAGACCTCGCGACCGTCGATCGCCTCCCGGACGATGGGCAGGGACAGGTCCAGACCCCAGTCGAGCAGCACCTGGAAGAGCAAGTCCTCGCCGGAGCGGTCGGGCTTGATGCTTGACGAAAGGATTTCGAGTCCAAGTTGTTCTGTGTCATCCGCAGTTCTCAGTATATCCGCCCTGTTGCCGCTATCGACGCATAGGGAGCGGAAACCAAGATCGAGCCGGACATCAACAAGACCAACTCTGTTGTTAATTCCGAGAGCGGTGCGCCGGATTCGTTCCCGAGAAAGGTCTGCAATACTTCTGAAGCCAATGCGACCAGCGGCACCTCGCTCGGGAACCGGCTCGGGCAATTGAACCATGACGTAGCGACGATCGCCGCCATCCTCTGCGTTCAGCTTCATCGTTGCAGCCGCAGAGGACCCGGATCCGGCAAACAAATCAACGACCAAATCTTGGTTACGAACTGAAGTCGCCTGCCGAATCAAGAAGGTCAACAATTCCAACGGCTTGGGAAAATCGAATACCTTCTTTCCTTCGAAAAGGGCCATCAATGACTTTGTTGCATTCTCGGTCGAGTATCGACCCAAGCTGGTAACGAACGCCTTGCGGTCGTTGACATAAGAGTCGATGAACTTCTTCTGTCGAGGCGTCCCCTCCGGAGACTCCGTGAAGAGAACCAAGCCATCGGAAACCATTTCGTCAACTCGAGTGCGCGAAAACGCCCATTTCGAGTAGATTTCGTTCCCTGTTCTGGGGTCTCTGATCGTGAAAAAATTATCTTGGGTCCCAGTTGCTTTCATGCTCTCTGAACGCCATAGACCTCGTGGATCGCCGTCCGGATTGGAGAAATCGGATTCATCACGATCTATCCCTTGGAAACGCACATTGTCGATGGTTCGCGCATATACGACGATGTACTCATGGTTCGACATTAGAAGTGTCTTTGGAGGAACTCCGCGAGCGGCGTTCTTAGTTGTCCATACGAACTGTGCGACGAAATTCTGCCTGCCAAACACCTCGTCACAGGCAAGCCGGAGATTGGACACCTCGTTGTCATCTATGGAGATGGCTATAATGCCTGATTGGTGAAGGAGGTTTCTTGCCAGCTTCAATCGTGGGTACATCATGCTGAGCCAGTCCGAGTGGTAGCGGCCGTTGGTGTCGCTGTTGGTGACCAGGCGCGTCCCTGCTTTATCACTTTGCCCTGAGCGTAAAAGGTACTCGTCAGTGCTTTGGGCGTAGTCATCGTTGTAGATGAAGTCGCGCCCGGTGTTGTAGGGCGGGTCGATGTAGATCAGCTTCACCTTGCCGAGATACGACTCCTGCAACAGCTTGAGGGCATCGAGATTGTCGCCCTCGATGAACAGGTTCTTGGTGGTGTCGAAGTTCACCGATTCCTCACGCACCGGGCGGAGGGTCTTGGCGATCGGCGCATTGGCGGCGAAGGCAGCAGCACGCTTGCCGGGCCAGTCCAGCCGGTACCGCTCCTGCGGACCTTCCACGATGTGGTCGGAGAGTTCCTGTCGGAGAAGATCGAAGTCAACGGCGAGGGTCACGTTACCCTCCGCGTCTCTCGACTCGGTGACGACGGTTGGGAACAGCTCGGCGATCTTGTCGATGTTGGCCTGCGTGAGGTCGGGTGATGTCATGCGTAGTCTCTCCACGGGTTACCTCTGCTGTTCCAGTTCATGGTGTTTCGTCTTGAGTGTGCGGCGCAACTCGATTTTGCGGTTGAGCTGTGGCTCTGCTCGGAGCTTGCGCTCCAAGGCTGCGATTTCTCGTTCAAGCTTGCGCACTGTGGCCAGTCTGTCGGCGACGTCTGACATTTCCTCGCCTGGACGGGTGGTGATCGGCATCAGCGGTTGCAGCAGCGCGGCGTAGAGCGCGGGCAGGTTGATCGCCGTAGGCAGGGGGTGCCGCTGCGCGTCTTCTGGCTGCCAGGCGGTTGAGTAGTAGGCGCTGAGCTTGGGTGTTCCGGCTCCGAGTTGCTTGTGTGCGGCCACGGTCCGAACCTCGGGTCGCACGGCGATGCTGCGAGTGATCTCGAAAATGATCGGGAACAGCACGGCCTTGTCGATGGCGGTGAGGGTGGCTTCACTGATGTCATCGGTCTTGGCTTCCAGCGTGAAGACCTGTACCTCGGGCACGGCTGAGGTCGCGGGAAGGTTGATGGTGGATTCGGCGAGTTTGTAGGCCCAAGTGATGCGTTCAAGTTCCGAGACGAACTTCTCACGGACGGCAGTGTTGACCGCGCCGTGCTCGTAGAACTTCTCTTTGGGCACTCGTCTGCCGAACTTGGCTGCCTCGGGCCAGCGGTAGAGGACGTCAGTCATAGGCACCGCCTTCTGCGGGGTCTACGACAGCGACGAACGCGGTCAGCTCAAAATCGTCGAGACCTGCGATGGTTTGGGTCAGGGCGGTGGTGCTACCGCCGGTGAAGAGGCTGTCGATGTCTCGTTCCTCGGTGACATCGATCATCGAGCGGATCGCGTCGGTGAGCAGCGCAGAGTATTTGTCCATGCATGAGCCATCACTAGTCGCCGCGTTGAACAGGTTCACCACGTCGGAAACGGGCTCCTCGTGGGGGCGGCACCCGACACGCAGCAGGTCGAGGAGATGCTTGACCTCGGTGTGGTTGACGATGACCTCACCTTGGTCGTCGAGGTAGACGAGGTAGTGCGGGTGGAGTCGGTTGCCTCGGTTGATGTCTTCGCCGGCGGTGAGGTTTCGGAGCGCGAAGATCACGCCGGGGCGCAGCCCCTTGCTGGGGTCCGCGGGGATCACGGCGTGGAGGCCGCGGGGCGCGGTGGCGAGGTCGCCGTTGTCCTTGATGTAACCGAGCAGGTCCATGCGGAAGTCGTTCAGCCCTAGGTCCGTGATCGAGACCCCGGTCCGGACATCTTCGAGTTCGATGACCTCATCCTGGAGCCTACGGAGCTGCTCCCGCCGGAACGCGGCGTCGGACGTCTCAAGGGTGAGGATGTTGTCGTCGGCCGTGCCGGCAAGGTCGGCGATGACCATGCGGTTCTCGACCCGCTCCTTGAGGTTGATGTACTCGTCGAGGGAGATGTCGGGCCAGAAGTTCACGAGCTGAATCTGGGCGTTCGTGGACCCGATGCGGTCAATCCGCCCGAAACGCTGGATGATGCGCACCGGATTCCAGTGGATGTCGTAGTTGATCAGGTAGTCGCAATCCTGGAGGTTCTGACCCTCGCTGATCACATCAGTGCCGATGAGCACATCCAGCTCGCGAGTCTCACCAGGCATCGTGAGGTGGCGCTGCTTGGAGCGGGGCGAGAACAACGACATAACCTGCTGATAGTCGAAGCCTGTGCCCAAGGTCGTCTTTGCGGCATGACTCCCACCAGTGATGACGGCCGTATCCAGTCCGGCGTTAGCGAGCGTGGGTGCGAGCTCCCGGTAGAGGTAGTTGGCGGTGTCGGCGAAGGCGGAGAACACCAGCGCCTTGCGGTTGCCGTCGTTGATCGGGTGCTGAGCCTTGTCCGCGATCAGCTGCTTGAGCTTGCGGAGTTTGAGGTCATGCTCGGGCGTGACCTTGAGCATCTCGTCGAGGAGTTCCCGCAGGGTCTCGCGGTCGTTCCACAAGTCGCGCTGCCAGGACTCGATGTCGAGATCATCGAGGTCGATCTTGATCTTCTCGCCGAAGGAGAGGGCCTCGATGTTCGCTTCGTCCTCGTCATCGAAGCCGAGCCCTGCGAGCTCGGGGCTCAGGTCGGCGAGGTTGCCAGCGTGGTTATTGATCCTCCCCAACGTGTGAGTAATGGAGTCCTCGATCTTCCCCAGGGTAAGCCGGAAGGCATCGACTGAGCTCTCCAAGCGTTTGAGCAGGTTGACGGTCATGAGTTTCTTCAAGCCCTGTTCACGACCTGCCTGTCCGAGGTTGGAGCGGGCGCTCCCTGTGGTGACGTTGTAGAGGTCTTCGTACTTCGAACGTCGGCTCGCAAATACGTATGCGAGCGGGGTGTAGACGGCCAGGGTCAGTACCTGAAGCTGCTCAAAGATCTCGTTGAAACTGGGCACGTCGGTGAGGTCTGTAAGAGGCTCGCGGATAGACAGCGGTGGGCGTCGCTCCGGGAAGGCGCCGATCTCGGTGGTGTCGTAGAAGGCTTTGATGTGCTTGCGTGATCGAGCGATGGTAACCGCATCGAGCAACTCGAAGAAGTCGAAATCGAGCATGTGAAGGATACGTTCGGTGGTGCGGTCCTCCGGTGCGAGCTTGGACCACTCGTTGAACACGCGTTGCGCGTCGGAGAAGACCTTCTCGACCGTGGTGGACAGGCTCAGGTATTGCGCGAGATTCTCTGACTCGCCCTCGTAGGCGAGTTGGAGCTGATTCTTGAGGTCGTTGAACCGGTTGTTCACCGGGGTGGCCGAGAGCATCAGCACCTTGGTCTTGACACCCTCGCGGATAACCTGGCGCATGAGGCGCTGGTAGCGCGATTCCTTCTCCTCGGCGTAGTCGGCGTTGCGGAATGTATGAGACTCGTCGATTACGACGAGGTCGTAGTTGCCCCAGTTGATCCGATCCAGGCGCAGGCCGAGTGACTCGCCCTTGGTGTGTGAAAGGTCGGTGTGGGCGAGCACGTCGTAGTTGAAGCGGTCAGAGGCGAAGATGTTGGTCGTGAGGTTCGCATTGTAGTTCGTCCAGTTCTCGGCGAGCTTCTTCGGGCAGAGCACCAGCACGGACTTGTTGCGCAACTCGTAGTACTTGATGACTGCGAGCGCGGTGAACGTCTTTCCCAACCCGACGGAATCGGCGAGGATGCAGCCGTTGTAGGTCTCCAACTTATTAATGATTCCCGTGGCTGCGTCGCGCTGGAAGTGGTAGAGGCTCTGCCAGACCTTCGTCTCCTGGTAGCCCGTGCGATCGTTCGGCAGCACATCCTCGTTGACGTCATTGAGGAAGTCTGCGACTAGGTTGTAGAGGATCAGGAAGTAGATGCGTGCGGGGGAGTTCTCGACGTACACGCTGGCGATGTGGTCGTGGACGGCCTGCGTAACGTCGCTGATCTGCTCGGGGTTGTTCCAAATCTGGTCGAACAGCTGCATGTACTGCTCGGTCATCGGAGCTTCATCGAGCTTGTGCACGAAGCTGGAGACAGCGTTGCCTCGCTCGTAACCGAGATCGGAGGTGGTGAAACCTTGGAGCGAGGTGTAGGCGGCCTTGTTGTCGATGACCGCGAACTGCTGCATCGGGTTTCCAGTGGCGTTCGAGCGGAACGTGACCTTGCGGCGGACCCACTCCGCGTACTCCCGTGCGATCGCACGCTGGGTGAGCTTGTTGCGCAGCCTAATCTCGAACTCGGACCCAGCAAGGCTCGATTCGGCCTGCCCATCGGGGATGAAGAACTCCCGCCGCTCCTTGCGGAGCTTGTCCGTCACCTTCTCGGTCACGAACGACGGTGAGGTGAAGATGAACTCCAACCCGGAGACCTTTTCCAACTCCTTGCGTAGCGCCTCGAACGCGAAGATCGAGAACGTCGATGCAGCGATACGGACCTTCGAACCCGGCGTGATCTCGACCTTGAGATCGTCGCCCAGGAGGTCGCTGACGTTATTGATGATGCGCACGCGACTACTCGGCGTCCTCGTCGCGTGTCGATGCCGAAGCGCCGCCGCGGCGCACCCAGTCATCGATCTCGCTGGCTTGGAACTTCCACAGACGTCCGACCTTGTGGGCGGGCATGGCCTTCTCAGCGATCCAGGTGTAGACGGTGTCCTTGGTGATCCCGAGATGGGCGGCAATGTCGTCAGCGGACAGCCACGGTTCAGCCACGTTAGCCCTTCCTCGCTCCGCACCCCTAGCGGGCCAGCATGCTTGATGATACCGGGTGCTGTGCGGATTGAACTGGGTTTGTCCGGGCGTGGCCGGATGAGGTGGGCGTCGACTGGTCCCTCTTCGGGCCGTCAACCCGATAGCGTGTCCTGAGCCAGGAGGTGACCGTGGTCTCCCGGTGGGCAGGGTCAGAGTTCCACGAGAGCGTGTGCCCGGCCGAAGGTCTCCAGTTCGACGAGGTCCGGGGGCGCGTCCGGCGTGGCTAGGTTGCCGAGCTGAAGGTTCGCGACGGCCGCCGACACGGTCTGTTCGATGTTCACGGTTCGCCCCTGTCTGTGGGGAGCGGGGACCGGTATCGACTCCGTGTCGCGCGACACCTGTCAACGCTGGGGCCCAAGCCATCGCTGTCTGGAACCACCACTACAACTATCATCGACCCCACACCGCCTGCCAAGACCAACCACCCGCATCACGACTCCCGACAGGCGTCAGCAACGTCATGCGCAACTACAGCTAACCCCTACCGTCACGACGGTAAGGAGGGCGCGGAAGGATTCTTTGTCGATGGCTTCAACTCGGTCTTCGACAAGGTTCGGCAGGGCGCCCGCGCTGATGTGCCGATG
>CAMCJC010000032.1 GCA_945875065.1 uncultured Propionibacteriaceae bacterium
GTCGAAAGGCAAGAACACGCTCGGAGGTCGGAAATTCGCAATGCGACGCCTCGGCGAGGATGCTCGGGCGGAGGCGGAGATCATCGGGCTCGGAACCCCGCCGATAGGGGACGCCAACGACCGCAACCTCATCGTCGACATAGTGCGGGACGGCGAGGTCGTCTACGGCGCGTCCCTCGACGAGGCACGCGCCCGCCACCGCACATCGCTGGCCGAGCTGCCCTTGTCGGCGCTGCGTATCAGCCGCGGCGAGCCAGCGATTGAGACCGTGATCCTGGACGCGACCGGAAGCCAGACGTCGAACCCTTACCAGGCGGCACCGCGACCGGCGAATCTTTGAGCCCCGGTACGATTCACGCCATGCACTCTGCCCCACGCTTCGAGGTTCAGCCGCCGATCGTCGAAGGGGCGGTGATCCAGTTGCCCTACGTCGGGACGACCGACGACGGACCCATCCAACTGGTCGAGACGATTACACTGCCCGCACCACTCGATAAGGCACCGGCCGAGGTCGCCGAGCCGCTCGTGCGGCTGCTGTCCCTGGCCGCGTCGCTCAGCTATTACAAAGCCTTTACCCCGTGCAGGTTCGAGGTGCCCGGCGGCCTGACGGCGCTCGAGCGCGACTTCCTAACCCAGGTGCTCCTCGGTGGCCTTGGCGAGTTCGCTTACACCAACGGCCTGCCCGAGGCGCTGCGGCCCGAGATCGACGCCCCGGGGCTTCCCGAGCGTTGGCGTCGCGGACCCAGCGCCGCGGCCATCGCCCGGGCGCTGGTTCCCGTGGGTGGCGGCAAGGATTCGATCGTCACGATCGAGTCCTTGCGCAGCGCCGGCGTCGACGTGCAGCTCGTCGCGGTCAACCCAAAGCGCCCTCAGGATGAGACCGCGCGCGTCGCCGACCGGCCCCTGCACACCGTAGCCCGCCGCATAGACCCGCGCCTGCTGGACCTCAACGCCGCCGGGGCCCCCAACGGCCACGTGCCAGTCACGGCCATCAATTCGCTGATCGCGCTGCTGACGGCCGTCGCGACCGGCTGCGACGCCGTGGTGTTCAGCAACGAGGCGAGCGCGTCCTACGGCAATCTCGAGTGGCACGGCCAAGTGGTCAACCACCAGTGGTCCAAGGGGATCGGGTTCGAGACGCTCCTGCGCAGTGTCCTGCCGGAGCGCGGCCCCGCCTATTTCTCGTTGTTGCGGCCTCTGACTGAACTGCGCGTGGCCCGGCGCTTCGCCGACCACAGGGCCTACCACGGCATCTTCACCAGTTGTAACCGCGCCTACCGCATGTCCGCGGGCGAGCAGGCTACGTGGTGTGGTGACTGTCCGAAGTGTCGCTTCGTGTTCCTGATCCTGGCCCCGTTCCTGCCCCGCGAGGAGCTGCTCGCGATTTGGGGCGGCAAGGATCTCCTGGCGGACGAGTCACAGCTAGCAGGCTTCGTCGAGCTCGTCGGCGCCGATGGGACCCTCAAGCCGTTCGAGTGCGTAGGCGAACCCGACGAGTGCCGGGTCGCCCTGACGCTGCTGCGCCAGCACCCGGGCTGGGCGGGCCACCCGGGGCTCGAGGCTCCGGGTTTGGTCGATGTCGCAGCGACCGAGGCCGAGATGACGCAGGTATTCGCGTGGCGCGACGAGCACAACCTGCCAGAGAAGTTTGAGGAGATCGCACGTGCGATTTGAGGACCTGCAAGGCAAAAAGGTCGTCGTCTGGGGGGCCGGGCGGGAGGGCCTGTCGGCGCTGGAGGAGCTGCGCGGCCACGGCGTTTCCGCGACGGTCGCCGTGACCGGATCCGGTTCGCTCCCCGACGAGTTGCGCTGTCTCGGCGCCGAGGGCGAGGCCGGTATGGCCGCGCTGCTTGCGGCCGACGTCGTCGTAAAGTCCCCCGGCATCCCGAAGACGTCGGCCGAGTTCGCGGCGCTGATCGATAAGGGCGTTCCCCTGACCTCGCTCACGGACCTGTGGCTGGGCGATAACGCTAGGCGCTCGATCGGGATCACCGGTTCGAAGGGCAAGTCGACGACGTCCGCGGTAGCTACGCACGTGCTCGCCGCGCTCGGCCGGGACTCGCGATTGGTGGGCAACGTCGGCATCGCAGTCTCCGGTGTGCTGACCGAGGACCAGGTCGCGGTAGTGGAGGTCTCCAGCTATCAGGCGGCCTCGCTGACCGTCTCGCCACGGATCGTCGCCCTCACATCGCTGTTCCCCGAGCATCTGCCATGGCACGGCGGTTTTGAGGCCTACCGTTCCGACAAGCTGAACCTCCTGGCCCACGGACCCGAAGCTGTCGTCATCTCGGATTCGCAGGCAGAACTGCGGGCGCTCGCAGCGGCGGCCGCCCCCGAAGCCGACATCCGTTCCCCAGCAGACCTAGGGATCCGGGTCACGACCGACGCGATCTTTTGGGAAGGCATCGGCGAACTCGGCGCCTCCGAACTGCTGCTGCGAGGGGCCCATAACCTCGGCAACGCGGCTCTCGGCCTCGCCTCCGCAGGCGCGTACTGCGGCGCCGACTTCGATCGCGCGGCGGCCTTGGCGGCGCTCCGGGACTTCCATCCACTGGAGCATCGACTGGAGGTCGTGCCCTCAAACGACGGGCGCACGTGGGTAGACGACAGCCTCGCTACCAACCCACCGGCTGTGCAAGCGGCGCTCGAGACGTACCAGGACCGGCCCGTGGTGCTGATCCTCGGTGGCTCGGAGCGTGACCTCGACTTCGCGACGCTCATCGACTACCTGGCGGCGCGCCAAGCCCCCACACGTGTGCTGGCGATCGGACCGACGGGGCACCGCGTCGCCGACACCGCCGACGGCCGCATCACCGGCCTGGTGAAGGCCGACGGGTTCTCCGACGCGATGGCTCGGGTTCACGCGACCGCCGCGGAACTGCCGAATGCGGTGGTGCTGCTGTCCCCGGGCGCCCCCAGCTTCGACGAGTTCGCCGACTACCGGGCGCGCTCCGCAGCGTTCCGGCGGGCGGCGCTCGGCTAGTTAGAGATCGCGGCGGCCAAGCGACGGGGCAGGTCCGCGTCGAAGATTTCTTCGAGCGTGATCGGGTTCCCGTCACGGTCACCGAGCGGCACGCGCCAATTCGGGTATTCGTCGAGCGTCCCAGGTTGGTTCTGCGTGCGCCGCTCCCCCACTGCGTCGGCCAACGAGGCCACCAGAACCTTCGACGGCGTGAGCTTCAGGTAGCGGTGTAGGGCCAGCATCAGCTCTTCCGGGTCGTTCGCACGATCCGATTCGAGAACGCCGTGGTCGATGAGCCGGCTCTTCCAACTGTCGATCTCGGCCCGTGCCCAGGCCACCTCGTCCTCAAGTGGTTCCGTGAGGATGCCAAGCTCGTGACGCAATAGAACATGTCCGCCCTCGAGGTAGCCCTGTGTCGGCGGCAGGTCGTGGGTGGTGACCGAGGCCATGCAATACTCGCGCCACCGTTCAGGTTCGGACAGCTGACCGGTCGACGGATCGTATTCCCACCAAAGGACGCCGGTGCCGAGCAGACCGCGTCGCGACAAGTACTCGCGCACCCACGGCTCGACAGTACCGAGATCTTCTCCGACGATGAGGGCCTGGGCGCGATAGGCCTCCAAGGCCAGAATGCCGACCATGGCTTCGTGGTCATAGCGGACGTACGTGCCGGCTGCCGGGCCGAGACCTTGAGGCACCCACCACAGCCGGAACAAGCCGATGATGTGATCGATCCGCAAACCGCCCACCCTATAAAGAGCAGCGCGGACCATGTCGCGGAACGGCCCGTACGACAGCTCGGCGAGCCGACTCGGGATCCAGGGCGGTTGTCCCCAGTCCTGCCCAGCCTGGTTGTACTGGTCCGGCGGGGCGCCGACCGTCACCCCATCGGCGTACACGTCGCGCATCATCCAAGTCTCGGCGCCGGCAGCAGCGATCCCAACTGCGAGATCCGACAGCACCCCGACGGTCATGCCGGCCTCTTCTGCCGCGGTTTGGGCGGCGGATAGCTGCAGCTGTGCGATCCACTGCAGCCACTCGAAGAACTCGACCCGGTCGGCGTTGGCCTCCGCGAACTCCCGCGTGGCCTCGGAGCGCGGATTTTGTAGGTCTCCTGGCCACAGCCGCCAATCGCAGCCATGGTCCTCGCTGAGGACGCTCCACGTCGCGAACTCGCGCAGGGCACTCCCGGCGCGGCGTCGGAAAGTGTCGAAGGCAGCCTGGCGAGCGGCCCGGCGTGGCTGGTGGAATACTGCCCAAAGGGCCTCGCGTTTATTCCGCCACGTCTTGTCGCGGTCGACGCGGATGCCATCACCCTGGCTGGCTTCTCGGCAACTCTGCATCACCTCGCGCTCCCCAGGACTCATCGCGGCAGCCTCAGGGATCTCCTGCGGCCGGATGTAGAGCGGGCTGAGGAAACGACGGCTGGCGGGCAGGTACGGAGAGGGTTCGATTGGCGGCGTCGATTGCGCGGCGTGCAAGGGGTTGACTAGGACGAAGCCAGCGCCCTGCTCGCCGCCAGCCCAAGTGCTTAGATCAGCCAAGTCTACGAAGTCACCCATGCCCCAGGAATCCCGCGAGGAAACGCTGTAGAGCTGACAGGCGTAACCCCAGATCCGGTTGCCACGCATCCGCTGCGGGAAACCCACGAAGGCTGGGGTGACGATCAAAGTGGCCGAAAACTCGCCCTCGGGGGTCGCCGCCTCGATCGTGTGGTAGCCAAGTGGCAGGTCGGTTGGGAAGGCAAACGTGGCCTCACCCCGCAGTGCACCGTCCACCTCGCGGTCCGGCTCCCAGTTCTCCACCTGCTGGGCGGGCAGGACCTGGCCGTTCTCCAACACGACCTGTACTCGGGCCTCGTGGCCAGCCGGGATGTGCACGTCGATCCGCGCCTCCTGACCTTCCTCGACGACTGTGCAAGGCCGCAGCACACGCCGCCACTCCGCCTCATTCAGCCTGGTAAGGGAGGCCGCACTGGCCTCAGGAGTCGTAGCGTCGAAACCCATCGCGCCCAGCACCGCGATCACGGTGTCGTCGCTGATCAGGGTGTGGTTTCCCTTCCAGTCCCAAAACTCGAGGGCTATGCCCATCCGCTCGGCGAGTTGCTGAAGATCGGGCGTCGTCAACGAAGACTCCTTTGGTTCGATTTAGTTTCGGACGACGACGGTACCCGCCGCCATGTCGTGCAGGGTCTGCTTGCGTTCGGTGAACAACGGCAGCAGATAGTTCAAGGGCAGCAGCAGCACCAGAATCGGCAGGCCGAAGACCTCCTGAACTACTGCTCGGCCGATGGCACGCAACGCCCCGGGCCTAGCGGCCCCCATGTCGTCTACCGGAACGACCCGCAGGCCCAGTAGGAGCTTGCCGGCCGTCGCCCCGAACATACCTACCAGGAAGGCCCGATACGTGACCAAAATGAGCGTCGAGACGTAGCCGGCCTTCAGCACCGCGTCCGTAGGCTGCTCCGGAGGGGTGGTCTGCCCCGCCTCAGCTGCCCGAATGATCGCTTCGACCCAGGCTTGCAGGGCCGCGTAAGTTTCGGGCTGGACCACGCGCAAGATCAGGACCCCGGGCAGGATCAACAAGACGATGTCAAGCATGAACGCCCCGGCCCTGTGCCCCCAGGACGCGTACTGGCGGATCGTGCCAGGTCCCCACTCGGGACGGGTGTTGGGCCGAGTCACGTGCGACCATCCGGCCCCGTCCCAGTACCTCTCGTTGCCGCTGCCGGCCGGGTCGGGATACCAACCGGCGTCCGGCTGCGGCGAGGTGTAGTCCATGGCCCCAAGAATGCCAGAGTTCACAGTGCAACATCCCGCACTTCGCCGATCCGCAAAGACAGCGCGACCGCGGCGAACACAGTGACCAGCAACATTGCAAAGACCCAGCCGAGCGACGGCAGACCGCGCGCCAGCAACCCGGCGTGGATCGCGCCAGCCACCGCGGTCATGACGGAGTTGCCCAGCGACTCGGCAACCTGCAAGGCACCGGAGTTGCGGCCTTGTTCCTGGTCGCTGGACAGGGCCATGGTCGCGACAGCCGTGCTGGAACTCATGAGCCCCATGCCCATCCCGGCGATCGTCCACCCGATCATCGCCACCAGGATTGGGATTCCCGACCACACCAAGACGACGGCGATCCCGATCATGCCAACCGCACACGTAGCCGTTCCCGCGGTGATGATCTGGTCACGGCGCAGTCGCAGCCACCGCTGCGCTTGGAGCCACGACCCGAGCGACCATCCGACAGACCCGACGGTCAACGCCACTCCGGCCTCCAAACTGGTGAGCCCGAGCTGTTGGAGCCCGAGCAACAAGAACGCCTCGGCGGCGAAGAAGGAACCCGCCTGAAGCGCCCGGGTCAGCACGATCGGTCCAAGCCCAGGCGACAGCGAGCAGACCCGTCTCGGGAGGACCCGGGGAATCGCCAGCACCAGTCCCGCAAGGCCCGCGCCGCCGCTGACAAGACCCCACGCCCCCGGCAGCATCCCGGTCAGCTGCAACAGCGCCGGACTGACGACGACCGCCACCACCGCCGGTACGGGCAGAGGCAAGTCGTCTGCACTCGGCGTGAAGTTCGCCTGGATCCGCTTGAGACGAGGCACCACGAGGGCACCGGCGAGCAGCAGCAGCGGCACAGCCGAGGCGAACACTAATCGCCAGTTGACCTCGACGAGCACTGCGGAAACGGGCGGCCCTACGAAGGCGGGCAGCACCCAACAAAAGCTCAGCATCGACATCACCACCGGCCGTCGCTCGGGAGGAAAAGCCAACGCGATGATGACGAACAACGACAGGTTGAGCGCCCCTGCCCCCAGCCCCTGCAGGAACCGGGACGCGATCAGCATCGCAACGTTGGGGGCGAGCGCGGCGCACCCGAGGCCGGCGAGGAACAAGGCGGAACCGACGGTCATCGGGCGATAGGGACCATGCCGGTCCGCGTACCGACCGGCGACGAGCAAGGCCAGGAGCATGCCCATCACGAAGCTGGAGAACGCCCAGGCATACTGGGCCTCGCCGCCGAGGTCACGCATGACCCGCGGCAACGCGGCGGTGACGCCGACCATCTGGAACGCGATGGCGAACACTGAAAGGAGGATGCCGACGACGAGGCCGCCCGTGCGTCGGCTCATTTCCTCTCCTTGCCTAGAATCTGGTGACATGAGTGAACTTGCCCCTGGTTCCCAAACCGTCCTCGACGAGCGCACCGAACTCCACGACTCCGACGACCACGAGCGGTTCAGCCACTACGTTCCCAAGAACAAGCTGACCAAGGCAATGGTCACCGGAACCCCCGTCGTCGCTCTGTGCGGCAAGGTCTGGGTGCCTTCCCGTAACCCTGACAAGTACCCGGTTTGCCCCGACTGCAAGGAGATCTGGCAGTCGATGAAGCCCGGAGACCCGCAGGAGTGAGCCGTCAGTACCGGTAGTGCTCCGGCTTGTACGGTCCCTCCACCGGAACCCCGATGTAGTCCGCCTGTTCTGGCGTGAGCTGGGTTAGCTCGACCCCTAGGGCTCCTAGGTGCAGGCGCGCAACCTCCTCGTCCAGGTGCTTCGGCAGCCGGTGCACGCCCACTGGGTAGTCCCCCGGCCGGATGTGCAGTTCGAGTTGCGCCAGCACCTGGTTGGTGAACGAGTTACTCATCACGAACGACGGGTGGCCGGTCGCATTGCCGAGGTTGAGCAGACGTCCCTCGCTGAGCACGATGACCGCGTGTCCGTCGGGGTAGACCCACTTGGCGACCTGCGGCTTGATGTCGATCTTCGTGACGTCGCCGCGCGCGGCGAGGCCTGCCATATCGATCTCGTTGTCGAAGTGGCCGATGTTCCCGACGATGGCCTGGTGCTTCATCTTGGCCATGTGCTCTTCAAGAATGATGTCACGGTTACCGGTGGCGGTGACGAAGATGTCGGCCTCGCTGACGACCGCGTCAAGCGTGGCGACCTGGAAGCCATCCATGGCGGCCTGAAGCGCGCAGATCGGGTCAATCTCGGTGACGATGACCCGCGCACCCTGCCCACGGAGCGACTCAGCGCAGCCCTTGCCGACGTCGCCGTAGCCACACACCACCGCAACCTTCCCGCCGATCAAGACGTCGGTGGCGCGGTTGATGCCGTCGATAAGGGAATGCCGACAGCCGTAGCGGTTGTCGAACTTGGACTTGGTCACCGAGTCGTTGACATTGATGGCGCCGAACAGCAGCCGGCCCTCGCGGTGCATCTCGTAGAGGCGGTGGACACCGGTGGTGGTCTCCTCCGTGACGCCGTGGATGCCCGCCGCCAAAGCCTCGAAGTCGACCTTGCCGAGGCACTCGCGCAGCGCGGCCTTGACGACGCGCCCCTCTTCGGAGTCGCCGGGGTCGTCCGCGGGGACAGCGCCGACGCGCTGGGCCGCGACGCCCTTGTGAATAAACAAGGTGGCGTCGCCGCCGTCATCGAGGATGAGGTTGGGGCCACCGTCCGGCCAGGCGAAGATCTGGCGGGTGCACCACCAGTACTCCGCCAAGGATTCACCCTTCCACGCGAACACCGGCACCCCCTTCGGCTCTTCAGGGGTGCCGTCGGGGCCGACTACGACCGCGGCGGCCGCATGGTCCTGGGTGGAGAAGATGTTGCAGGAAGCCCACCGCACCTCGGCGCCGAGCGCGACAAGGGTCTCGATGAGGACCGCGGTCTGCACCGTCATATGGAGGGAGCCCGCGATGCGCGCGCCAGCCAGCGGCTTGGATTCACCGTATCGGGCCCGCATGGCCATCAGCCCGGGCATCTCGTGCTCGGCAAGGGTAATTTCCTCGCGTCCGAACGTGGCGAGGCTGAGGTCTGCTACACGGAAGTCGATCACGCCCGGGAGTCTACGCCACGTGCCAGATGGGAGATGGCGTACTCGTAGCCGTCCAGGCCACAACCGACGATGACCCCGACGGCCTTGGCCGACAGGACACTGACGTGCCGGAACCCCTCGCGGGCGTAGACGTTGGAGATGTGGACCTCGACGTAGGTGACCAGCGCCGCCGCGTCGGCGATGGCGTGGCTGTAGTGGGTCCAGGCGCCGGCGTTGATCACGCACGGCCAGCCGGCGTCGGCGGCTTCATGGAGCCACTCGATGAAGACCCCCTCGTGATCGCTCTGCCGCACCTCGACATCGACGCCGATCCGTGAGCCAAAGTCGACGAGGCGGGCGGCTAGCTGGTCGTGGCTGGTGGCGCCGTAGATCTCAGGCTGGCGGCGGCCGAGGCGCCCCAGGTTCGGGCCGTTCAGGACTAGGACCTTCATCTGGAGTTCCGCCACGAGGGAACGCCGAGACCGATGCCGAGGTAGGTCGCGGCATAGCGGCCCTGCTGCAAAAGATTGACGTAGCGCTCGACGTCGGAGGCGCCGAGCTCGGGCAGGCCGGAGCTAATGCGGCTGGCCCGAACGCCAACGGCATCGGCGAGGGCGACGAGACGATCAACGGTGGGCGTTAGCTCGGCAGGCACCAGGTCGGCGTCGAGCAGCAGCAGTGACGGGCGCGCATCGCCCTCGTTCTCGAACGGATCGCTGAACAGGTCGCGGGGCGGGGTGCCACGCAGCACCGCGTCGAACTCCTCGGCGTCGGCGGCTAGGGCTAGGCGTCCGCCGGCCCGACGCAGCGCCTCGGCGATGCGCCGGGCGGCACGGCCTGCGAGGACTGTGCCGCCCCACACGAGCGGGAACGAGTCGGCCAAGGCGACGGCGAGGTCCTTGCCGGGGTTGTCGCCGAGTTGCCTGCTAGGCGAGCAGGCGGCGGCGACGGCATCGGCCGAGGCTGCCGCGAGCTCAATGTCGACCGCGGGGCCGAGGTCAAGCTGGCCAAGCAGGGCCAGGACGGCGATGGCGGCGGCCATCGGATCGTCCGCGGGAGTCGGCAGGTGGGTAGTCAGGTGCCCTGCCCCAGCCGCCGCCAGGGTAGAGTCCTGCGGGGCCGCGACGATCAAGGTCGCTCCCCTTCGCACGGCCTCGGAGACGCACTTGAGTTGCCACGCCTGCGCGTCGTGGGTTCCGAGAGCGATCACTAGGTCTAGGGGCCCGACCCAGGCCGGCAGGGCGGGGCCCGGCCAGGCCATAAACGGGACGGGGCAGGTCGGCTCAAGGACGGCCCGCACGAGGCGAGCTTCAGGGCCGAGAACGAGGACCCCCCGCGGCCGATCAGCCCGGGTCAAGCGGCCGAGCGGCTCTCTCCGAGCCGCCTGCCGGAACCGGGCACCCGCGGTGGCGAGCCAATACAGCCCCTCATCGTTCTCCAGCCCGTCGGCCTCGAGCCGGGCGTCGTCGAACAACATCGTCAGCGGGTCCTACGCGCCCGGTCGATGACCAGCACGGGGATCTTGTTCTTAACCGGGTAGGCCAGGGCACAACTCGTCGCCGTGCACACCAACTCTGTTTTGTCGTAGTCCACTGCAAACTTTGCGTGGCAAGCCGGGCAGGCCGCGATGGCGAGGAACTCGGGGGAAAGGTCCATTGCGGCTTCGGTCATGAAGGTCCTCCTTCTTACTCAGCGGACGATCGACAGTACCTCGTCTCGTAGCTTCTCCCCCGTGGCGACATCTCGTGCTTCTACGTTCAGCCGAAGGAGTGGCTCAGTGTTAGACGGCCGAAGGTTCATCCACCACCCCTCACCGGGGTTGCCAATCGTTAGCCCGTCGAAACGATCGACCTTGCCAACGCCGCATAGAGCCTCCTCAACCCGATCCATGACGGCTCTGTGGTCCTGAACGGTCGAGTTGATCTCCCCGGAGCGCCAGTAACCGTCGAATCGCGCAGCCAACTTGGACAACGGCTGCCCGGCGCCGCGGACTAGCTCGAGGACGTGGAGGGCGGCGAGCATGCCGGTATCAGCACCCCAGAAATCGCGGAAGTAGTAGTGGGCGGAGTGTTCACCGCCGAAGATCGCATCATGTTCTGCCATCAGCGCCTTGACGTGGGTGTGGCCAACGCGGGAGCGGATCACCTGGCCGTGGCCGGCGACGGCATCACCCACGGCCTGGGAGGTGATGGCGTTGATGATGATGGTCGCACCGGGTTCGCGTGCGAGCTCGCTGACGGCGATCATCGCCGTGATGACGGATGGGTCGACGACCTCCCCTCGCTCGTCGATGATGAAGCAACGGTCGGCGTCACCGTCGAAGACCAGTGCCAGGTCGGCGCCGTGTTGGCGGACGGCGGCAACCGCGTCGACGAGGTTCTCCGGCTCCAATGGATTGGCCGGGTGATTGGGGAATGAGCCGTCTAGGTCGAGGTAGAGGCCGACCAGGTCGACGTCGCGGCGTCCCAACACCGCGGGTGCGACGCGGCCTCCCATGCCATTGCCGGCGTCGACGACCACCTTGAGGCGCCGCCCCGGGGCGGCGGGGACGAGACGCTCCAGCAGGTCTACGTAGCCCGATGTGAGGTCCCGTTCCTCGATCGTGCCGACGAGTTCTTGGCCGATAACGACCTTGGCTGCGGCGTCACGGAGCTCGGCGGTGAACGCCGCGGAGACGGGGGCGGCCCGGTGCAGGCAGAACTTGACGCCGTTGTACTCGGCCGGGTTATGGCTCGCGGTGAACTGCACGCCCGGGATCTCGAGAGTCCCCGAGGCGTACCACAGCTGATCGGTGGAGGTCAGGCCGACATCGATGACGCTAGCGCCGGCACGGCGGGCACCGTCGGCGAAGGCCTGGGACAGCTCCCGTCCCAGGGCACGCATGTCGCGACCCATGACAAACGTCTTCCCAAACAGGCCCAAGAGTTCGGCATAGGCGGCGCCGAGGATGCGGGCGCCCTCAGCATCGAACTGAACGGGCTCGCCGAAGACCACCCCCCGGATGTCATTGGATTTGAAGATCTCAGGGGCAAGCATGGAGCGAGCGTAGCGCTCAATCGATGGACGGCAGCAAGCGCAGGTGGCGGCCGGGGCGAGGTGGCGGCATGGGTTCGGGTTCTGGCTCCGGCTGAGGGTCGTCATGCCGAAGGCCGATCTCCCTCACGGCGTTGGCGAGCGCTACTAGATCGTCGTTGGTGTCGATGTCGCGCTTTCGTCGGTCGAGTGGAAGGCGAATGACCTCCCAGCCGGAGGGCACCGACATACGGGCAGCGTGCGTGGAACACAGGTCGAACGCGCCCGGGACGGCGCTGTCGGACAGGGGGCCGAGGACGGCCGTCGAGTCCGCGTACACATAGGTGAGGGTGGCTACGGCGGGGAGGCCGCAGGCAGCACGGGAACAACGACGCACCCGAGCAGCCTATCCCTTTTGGCCACTAGAGTTGCGACATGCCACGCAACCGGGATCGACATGAGCGCGGCCTTCGGGGGCCGTTGGCGCTGCCGCACGCCTGGACCAGGCGACCCGTTCCCTTGCACCGTCCGAGCCGTACCGAGTACTTCAACCAGTGCGTGACCTGGGCTTTGGAGGCGATCACGGACGTCGATCCGCGGGCCCTCGACGGCATCATCGTCGGTGTGGAGGAGGTGCCGTTCCTCCAGACCGCGTGGTCGGGAGATCGCGTGCCGATGTCGGCGGCGTTGGAGCCGTCGCGGAACCGGAGCGCGCAGATCGTCATCTACGAGCGACCGCTAGAGCATCGCGCCCGCGACCGGGTGGATCTGCGGGCGCTGGTGCACCGCACGATCGTCGAACAGCTGAGTGCCTTGACGGCCCGCCCGCTTAGCGACTTCGTTGGCGACGACCCCGACTGGGATTTCTGACCTACTGCAGGTTGGGATCGAGCTCAGCCTCGACGGCGGTCGCTGCCCCGTCGACGGCGGGCTGCAGCGGGATCGACCACGTTCCGGCATCGCCTGTGGAGACGACGGCCCCGAACACTTCTGTGGGGGTGGTGACGGCTACGGCCTGTCCCTCGGCTGCTCCAGAGGCGAGTTGCACCGTGGCAGTCTTGCCCGCCTCGATCTCGAGCGAGTTCGTCTGATCGGTGCCGTCTTCGGCGGTAGCGGTTACCTGGGCGGTGATCTTCTCGAGCCCCGGGTTCGTAACCTGGAGTGTGCCACCGGCCGGGACGAAGGTTCGCAGGCTGGTGCCCGCCGAGGCTGGAGCGATCTGCGCCGCATCCCCTTGAACGACCGACAGTCCAGCCAGGACGTCGGCATCGGCCGTCACCTTTAGGCCCGCCGCCTCGCCGGCGAGCGCTTCTTTTAGGGGCACCATTGAAGTCGAATAGGGCGCGAGACTGATGCTGTCCCCGCCGCCGGGGGTGAATGCCGGGGTGCTGGCCCCGTAGGCGGTGAGGTTCGCGGTGACGCGGTTTTGCGTGGGGTTGGCTAGGACCACGACTGCCTCGCCGGCTCCGGCTGGGATGCCTGGCAACCAATGATTGCTGGCAGCAGTTGCTGGCGCGGCAGCGGTGCCACTGCTCGGCGACTGGGTAACGGCCACGATGGCGACGCGGCCGCGGCTGGTTTTGAATGACACACCGACCGGGGTCGCCTCGGAGGTCAGCTGCGAAAGCGCGATGGCTTTCTCGGAGTTCGCGGCTAGTTCAATGCCGCGCGCGCCGAGCGCTTGAATCTCCCCCTCGGGCCCGTAGAGGGTCAGATCGACGGCGGCTCCGGACGAGTCGGGGTTGACGATCCTAAGCTCGGTGTGAGCCGTGGCGGGCAGGGAGATGACGCCTTGGCTGACGGGTCGCACGCAGGGCGCGACGGTCTTTACAGCGTCCGTGCCGCTGACGGTAACCCCTAACGGGCCGTTTCCCTCCGCGAGCACGGCGGTCGACTGTTGCATCATCGCGCGAGGCTGCTGCGTCACCTCGCCACCGATCGGCCAGATCGTGGTCGCT
>CAMCJC010000033.1 GCA_945875065.1 uncultured Propionibacteriaceae bacterium
GTGTTGACCTCCAGGAACGAGATGGTGCCGTCGAGACCGGCCAGGAACTCACAGGTGCCCGCTCCGACGTAGCCCGCCTCCTTCAGAATCGCCTTTGACGAGCTGTACAACAGCTCCCGTTGCTCATCGGTCAGGAAGGGTGCCGGCGCTTCCTCGACGAGCTTTTGGTGGCGCCGTTGCAGGGAACAATCGCGCGTCGAGACGACGACGACGTTGCCATAGCGGTCGGCCAGGCACTGGGTCTCCACGTGCCGCGGCTTGTCGAGGTAGCGCTCTACGAAGCATTCACCCCGCCCGAACGCGGTGATGGCCTCGCGGGTGGCCGACTCGAACAGGGCCGGGATCTCCTCGAGGGTGCGCGCCACCTTAAGGCCTCGGCCGCCCCCGCCGAACGCGGCCTTGATAGCCACGGGCAAGCCGTACTGTTCCGCGAAACGAACCACCTCGTCGGAGCTTGCGACCGGATCCGGCGTACCCGGGACCTGCGGCGCGTTGACCTGTTGCGCGATGTGCCGGGCTTTGACCTTGTCGCCAAGGGTCTCGATGGCCTCCGGCGGCGGGCCGATCCAGGTCAGGCCGGCTGCGATCACGGCACGGGCGAAGTCGGCGTTCTCGGCCAGGAAGCCGTACCCGGGGTGGACGGCATCGGCCCCGGAACGCTCGGCGACGCTCAGGAGCTTCTCTACGTTCAGATAGGTGTCGACCGGTGTGGCCCCGCCCAACGCGAACGCCTCGTCTGCCAGGGCCACGAACAGCGAGTCCGAATCAGAGTCGGCGTAGACGGCGACGGTTGCGATACCTGTGTCTCGCGCGGCTCGGATCACGCGGACCGCGATCTCGCCTCGGTTGGCGATCAAGACTTTGGAGATAGCCACGGTGCACACCCTTTCGACACGTTAGCCTCTGCGGAGTCTAACCTGCCGCGCCGCCTTCCGGGTGGCGTCCGACAAACCCTACAGTGGGTCCATGTCAACTCCGAGGTTCATCACCGACTTGCGTGAGCACATCGGGCACGCTCCCCTGTGGCTGATGGGAGCCAACGTCTTCGTGTTTCGCGATGGTCCCTCTGGGCCCGAGGTGCTGCTGTTTCGCCGCGCCGACAACGGGGACTGGGCCGGTATCGCCGGCATCGTCGAGCCGGGAGAGCACCCGGCGACCACGGCGGTTCGAGAGGCTCTTGAAGAGGGCTGCATCGAGATCGAGATCGAGCGGCTCCTATGGGTGCTGGTCATGGACGAGGTCACGTACGCAAATGGCGATCGCTGCCAGTTCCTAGATCATGGCTTCCGGGCCCGGATCGTGGGCGGGGAACCGGGGATTGGGGATGGCGAAGCCAGCGGCTGGGGATGGTTCCCCGTCGATCAACTGCCCTCGCCGCGGCAGGCACGGGTGGATCCGCTGATCCGCATCTGCTTGGCGGACCCGAAGGAAGTCGTCCTCGACCTGGAGGGCTGGTGAGGCGCGCCGGGGCCCTCGTAGCCTTGCTCCTGGCCGCCTGCACGGCAACGCCGCACCAACCCGCCCCGACTCCGGCACCAGAGGTCTCAGCCACCGTGCCAGTCGGCGGCGTCTCCATGAGACAACTCGGTTTCAGGTACGCCCCCCCGGGGGTTTCGCTGCCGGCGGGGACCCGTGTCGTCGAGCGGGTGGATCTGGCCAACAATGTCACGGCCGTATTGGACGCCCCAGCGGGGACTAGCGTCGCGGCGTGGCTGCGCCAGCACCTGCCCGAGGCGGGCTTCACGATCACGGCTGACGGCGCCGACTCCCTGCTCTTTCACCGAATGCCGTGGCAGGGGGCCTTCACCGTCACCGATAGCCTGGCCGCCATCACGCTGAGAACGGATCGGGAGCCAGCCTGACGGACCGGCTCCCGAATCGCTCGACGACCTACCCTCCGGTCACCTCGCCCGGCACCACCGTTGCGGCGAGTTGCGCCGCAACCGGGGAAGCCGCCACCGACAGCGAACTCTCGCCGAGAGTGGCCAGCATCGTCCGGACACTCGCGAGCTGCTCGGTGATGGAATCGCGACGAGCAGCCAGTGCTGTGAGTTCCCGCTCGGATTCCTTGCGAACCCGCTCGGCAGTAGCGCGCGCCGAGTCGAGCATCGACTTCGACTCCTGAGCCGCGTGCTCCTGGATGGCGGACGCGTCCGCCCGGGCCTGTGTCATGATTCGCTCGGCCTCGTTCTGAGCGTCTAGGACCTTGTCGTTCGCTGTCGTCAAGGCACGCTCGTGGTTGGCCATCTGGAGTGCGAACTCCTCGGCTGCTCGGTCGCGGCGCTCCGCGAGGGCAGCCTCGAACTCAGCAGCGGCGGCACCGGCCGCGGCTCGCTGCCGCTCAAAGACGGCCTCGGCTTCCTGACGGCGCGCCGACGACTCGCGGTCGGCGGCATCTAGGAGCTCCTCGGCGTCGCTCTTGGCCTGCATCAGCACGCGGACCGCGTCATTGTCGGCCTTGGATCGGGTTTCCTGGGCGTAAGTATCGGCTGCGTTCCTGGAGCGCTCCACCTCTTGGGCGACCTGGGCGTGCATCGCTTCGGAGTCCTCCTCGGCCCGCAACCGGATGTCGTCCGCCTCGGCCTGCGCGAGGTTCAAGATCTCGGCGATCCTGCCGCCGAAGTCCGTGAAGTCCGTGGTGGGGGCGCCCTTCTCCGTCGGTGTCTGGGCGGCCGCCAGCTTCGCCTCCAGTTGTTTGACCTTATTCTTCAGATCCGCGACCTCGCCCTGCGAGGCCTCAAGAGCCTGGTTGAGTTGGTTAATCTCGTCCGTCTGGGTAGCTGCCTCCTGGATCGCCGCGGCGTGGCTTTGACGCATCCGGTTAAGGACTGAGTCAACCTGGGCTGGGTCATATCCCCGCCGCACCATTGCGAACGTCTCGTCGGTCATCGACAATCTCCTGAATCTAGTCTTCCGGGCGTCGCGGAAGGGTGAACCGCAGGCAGCAGCTTACCTAAGTTATCCATGCGGCTGACAAGGAGGGCCCAATGCGTGCAAGGATGGAGGGCATGACAGTCTCGTTGGCCACCGCGCTCGGCGACTTCGCGCTCCTGGCACTTGAGGGGCAAGACGTCCTAGCTAATTATCCGGGCATTGACGGCCCGTGGCAGGCCGATTTGAGCGCCTGCACCGTGCAGATCGGTCAGGCGACCTTCGGCGCCACCCTCATCGGCTCCTCCTCCGAGGTCGACAATACATTCCTGTGGGGGTGGAGCAACCCGGCCTTCGGGCCGGAGCACCCGGCCGTGACGCCCATGCTCACTGCGAAGGCCACCGGAGAGCGCGTCGGCGTCGCCGAGTACTCGCAGCCCAAGTTCTCGCTTGCGGGGGTACCCAACTACGGTATGCATCCCGGATCGGCGGTCGCCTTCATGGCGGCCAGGCTCGCCGGCCTAACCGCCATCTACGGCGGACCCTACGACGGTGGAGTCGCTTACTTCGGCATCGTCGGGCTGCCGCTGCCGGCCCCCGACCCTGTGACGTTCCCACGCCTGGCCATGGCTGCGATTTACTACACGGACAACATCCGGCAGACGATCGAGCAGTACGCGCGTCAGCGGGGTCTGGAGGCCGTCCCGACAAGCGACGGGCTGACCCTCAACTACCAGAATGGCTCAGCCCTGACCTGCACGTTCGACTCGCTGGGCCGCCTGACCGGGGTTCAGGGCAGCGTCTCCGGTGCCTAGCGCGTCGCCCAAAGGCTCGGCCAGGCCACGCCTAGGTCGAGCAGGATCTGCCGCAACAACGGAAGGGACAGACCGATCACGTTGTGAGGGTCGCCCTCAATGCGGGTGATGAACGCGCCGCCCAGACCGTCGATCGTGAACGCCCCAGCCACATTCTCGGGCTCGCCGGAGGCCGCGTAGGCGGCGATCTCCTCGTCGGTCAGGTCGGCGAACCGCACGATGGTGCTGGCGGTGCGCAGTGCACGCCGCTCCGAGCCGTCGTTACGCACGAGCACGAAATGACCGGTGTGCAGCACCCCCTGGCGCCCCGACATTCGACGCCACAGCTGGGCCGCGGCCTCGGGGGAGCGGGGCTTGCCCCGCACGTGCCCGTCGAACTCCAGAACCGAGTCGCAGGCGACGACGATGACGTCGCCGAACACGCGCTTAGCCACCGACTCGCCTTTCGCCTCGGCCAGGACCCGTACCAAGTTCAAGGGACGGGTCTCGGTGATGGTCGACTCGTCGAAGTCGCTTGCCATGACCTCCGGGGCCAGCCCAGCGCGTCTCAGGAGCTCCAGGCGCGATGGAGACTTTGAAGCTAGAACGAACCTCATCAGAACCTGATGAACGTTCGCCAGGCGTCGCGCCCGTAGGCCAAGGGGTTTCGCACCGTGCGATAGTACGATTTCCAGCCGCCTGCCAACGGCCGGTCGTCCGCAGCTTGGAGCTTGCCCTCCGCCATCGCAGCACGCAGTACGGTCACCAGGGCCGCCAACTCCTCGTCGGTGGCGCTGCCGGTGATCTCGATCGCAGGCTTGGTCATAGCGGAATGTTCCCATGCTTCTTGGGCGGCAGCTGCTCGCGCTTGGAGCGCAACAGCCGCAGCACCCGGATCACCTGAGCGCGCGTCTCGTGCGGGTAGATGACCTGGTCGATATACCCACGCTCAGCCGCGACGTAGGGGTTGGCGAGTTCGTCGTCGTACTCGGTCATGAGTTGCTGTCGAAGAGCATCCGGGTCTTCCGCCGCCGTGAGCGCCTTGCGATGCAGGACGTTGACGGCGCCCTGCGCGCCCATGACCGCGATCTGTGCGGTGGGCCACGCGAAGTTGACGTCCGCGCCGAGATGCTTGGAACCCATCACGATGTACGCGCCGCCATAAGCCTTGCGCGTGATGACGGTGATCAGTGGCACCGTAGCCTCGGCATAGGCATAGATCAGCTTCGCGCCGCGCCGGATGATGCCCTGGTGTTCCTGGTCGACGCCGGGTAGGAAGCCGGGGACGTCGACGAACGTCAGGACCGGGATGTTGAAGGCGTCGCAGGTCCGTACAAACCGGGCGGCTTTCTCGGAGGCGTCGATGTCGAGGCAGCCCGCGAAGTTCGTCGGCTGGTTCGCGACGATGCCGATGGGGCGCCCTTCAATGCGGCCAAAGCCGGTGATGACGTTGCCGGCGAACAACTGCATGACCTCTAGGAACTCGTCATCGTCGAGGACGTTGTGGATGATCTCCCGCATGTCGTAGGGCTGGCTGGGGGAGTCTGGGATCAGGGTATCCAGCTTCCGGTCGTGATCGGTGATCGTCAGGTCGACCTCGGCGTCGTCATAGATCGGCGGGTCTTCCAGGTTGTTCTGCGGCAGGTAGCTGATCAGGTCGCGCACATATTCGAGCGCGTCGTTCTCGTCCGCCGCGAGGTAGTGGGAGTTGCCGGACTTGCTGGAGTGGGTGCGTCCGCCGCCCAACTCCTCCATCGACACATCCTCGCCGGTAACGGCACGGATCACCTCAGGTCCGGTGATGAACATTTGGGAGGTCTGGTCGACCATGACGACGAAGTCGGTCAGAGCGGGGGAATAGACGTGGCCGCCGGCGGCGGCACCCATGATCAGCGAAATCTGCGGGATCACGCCGGAGGCGCGGGTATTGAGGCGGAAGATGTCCCCGTACAGCGCCAGGGAGACCACACCCTCCTGGATGCGGGCGCCACCACCCTCGTTGATACCGATCAGGGGACAGCCGGTCTTGAGAGCGAAGTCGATGATCTTGACGATCTTCTCGCCGTACACCTCGCCGAGAGCCCCGCCGAACACCGTCACGTCCTGCGAGAAGACGCACACGGGGCGGCCGTGGATGGCACCGGTGCCGGTTATGACGCCGTCGCCATAGGGGCGTCGAGCATCCATTCCGAAGGCCTTGGCGCGGTGGCGAGCGAACTCGTCCAACTCTGCGAAGCTGCCCTCGTCGAGGAGCGCGAGGACGCGCTCCCGCGCGGTCATCTTGCCTTTGGCATGTTGCTTCGCCACGGCGCTGGCGGAACCGGCGTGCACCGCCTCGTCGATGCGGCGACCAAGATCGGCGACCTTGCCGGCGGTGGTGTGGATGTCGATCTCCATGGGGGCACCCTACCTTCCCGGCCGCCCCGGCACAGCGGAATCGAGCCGGCTAAGGTGCAGCCATGATGTGGCACGACATCTCCTGGGTGGATAGCACCGGTTCCACGAACGCCGACTTAGTCGCTAGGGCCCGCGACGGCGCAGGCGAGGGCAGTGTCGTCGTCGCCTGGGAACAGACGGCGGGCCGCGGTCGGCTCGACCGGACTTGGGCGAGCCCTCCTGGGGCCTCGCTGTCGATGTCGCTGCTGCTCGTGCCTCGCCCCGCCTTCGAGCAGTGGGGGTGGCTCTCGCTCCTGGCAGGGATGGCGGTGCGGGCCGCCCTGGAACGGTTTGCGCCCGAAGCCGGTCGCGTGCAGTTGAAATGGCCTAACGACGTCCTCATCGACGGCCGGAAGGTGTGCGGGATCCTGAGCGAGCGAGTCGAGCACCGCACCGGGGCGCGTGCAGTCGTCGGACTGGGGATCAACGTCGGGATGGATGAGGCGGACCTGCCCGTTCCCGGAGCGACATCGCTGCGGCTGGCGGGTTTCCCAGAGGACCGGCGGGCCGTGGCGCTGGCGGTATTGGAGGAGTTCGAGCGGTTCTACACATCGTGGCAGGCCGCAGGCGATGTGCGCGAGGCCTACCTGCAACTCTGCACCAGCGTCGGGGCGGAGCTGACGATCGTAGTCGATGAGACCACGTCGGTGTGCGGAATTGGGCACGGCGTCGATGCAGCCGGGCGGCTCGAGGTAGCGACAGAACACGGGCTCCGGACGTTCGCGGTGGGCGACGTGGTGCACGCTCGCCTGGCACCCTGTCGTCCCAACCCCTCGGCGTGAAAGACTGGGCACCATGGCTCTTCCGAAGGACACACTCTCCCGCGACGAGCAGGTCGTGCTGGAACTCCGAACCCACATCAAGGCGATCGCCGTTCCGATCATCGTGCTACTGCTTAGCCTCGCCGTCGCGGGTATCGCAGGCGTTTGGCTGCCCGCAGAGTGGCGCCCGTGGAGCATCTACGCGCTGCTCGGGCTGCTGCTGGTCATTCTCCTAGTGTTTGTGCTGTGGCCGATTCTGATCTGGCGCAGCGCTACCTACACGATCACAAACCGGCGCATCATCACCCGCCGCGGCGTGCTGAACAAGCTGGGACATGATTTGCCGCTGCGCAGCGTCAACAACGTCACCTACGAGCGTTCCATCACCGACCGAATGCTCGGCTGCGGCACCCTAATCCTGGAGACCGCCGCCGAGGAACCATTGAAGCTCCCCGATGTCCCGGGCGTCGAACGTGTCAACCGGACCATCGCCGACCTGCTGTTCGACGGGACCCCGGATCCCGAACAGTAGAATCCCGGCGTGGAACGTCGCTATCGGGTCGGCATCGTCGGGGGCGGGCAGCTGGCCCGCATGATGCAGCAGGCCGCCATTCCCCTAGGAATCGAGGTGCATCTGCTCGCCGAGGGGGGTGACGTCTCCGCCGCGCAGGTGGTGCCGCTGACCACCGTTGGGGACTACACCGACGCCAAGACCCTCGCCGGCTTCGCGCGAAGCTGCGATGTCATCACGTTCGATCACGAACACGTGCCAACAGCCCACCTGCGGGAGCTTGAGGCTGCTGTCGCGGTCCGTCCCGGCTCCGCCGCCCTCCAATACGCGCAGGACAAGGCGAAGATGCGCGATCGGCTGTCGGCTCTCGGAGTCCCCTGTCCAGCCTTCGCGATCTGCCATAACGAGGCGGACCTGATCGCGTTCGGGGAGCACCAAGGCTGGCCGATCATCGCCAAGACCTCCCGCGGCGGCTATGACGGCAAGGGCGTCTGGAAACTCGAATCGCCTAGCGAGACAGCCGCGCCATTCGCCGCTAAACCGGAGGTATCCGCCGGGGAGGAGGTCGTGATCGTTGCAGAGGAGTTCATCGACTTTGAACGAGAACTATCCGCTTTGGTTGTGCGCTCGCCCAGGCAGGCCGTCGCATATCCGATCTCTGAGACTATTCAGCTGGACGGCATCTGCGTCGAGACCGTCACTCCGGCACCCGATCTCCCGGACGAGGTGGCGTCCGGCCTTCAAGAGCTGGCGTTGCGGATCGCGGGTGACCTGGGAGTCGTCGGCGTGCTCGCCGTTGAGCTAATGGTGGCGCGTGACGGGAGAATCGTCGTCAACGAACTCGCGATGCGCCCGCACAACACCGGGCACTGGAGCATCGACGGGGCACGCACCAGCCAGTTCGAGAATCACCTGCGCGCCGTGCTCGACCTGCCTCTCGGATCCCCCGAGGCCTTGGCGCCGGTGATCGTGATGAGGAACGTCCTCGGCGGCACGGAACAAGACCTGACTGGGGCCCTGCAGCACGTTTACGCGAGGGACCGGGAGATCGCCGTGCACCTCTACGGCAAGGAGGTCAAGCCGGGTCGGAAGGTCGGGCACGCGACCGCCGTCGATGAAGAACCGCAGCGGGCCAGGGCCCGCGCCCGGCATGCCGCCGGCTATCTGATGGGAGATACAGATGCCTGATGTCGCGATCCTCATGGGTTCAGACTCCGACTGGCCCACCATGCAGGCTGCCGCTGAAGCCCTAGCCGAGTTTGGGGTCAGCTACGATGCCGACGTCGTAAGCGCCCACCGCATGCCTGAGGAGATGCTGGCCTTCGGGCGCACCGCCCATGAGCGCGGCGTCAAGGTGATCATCGCCGGCGCCGGGGGAGCCGCCCACCTGCCCGGGATGCTCGCCGCGCTTACGCCGCTGCCGGTGATCGGGGTGCCGGTGCCGTTGAAGTATCTCGACGGGTTGGACTCCCTTTTGTCGATTGTCCAGATGCCGGCGGGCGTGCCCGTGGCGACAGTCGCCGTCGGCAACGCGAGGAATGCCGGCCTCCTTGCGGTCCGGATTCTCGCTGCCGCCGACGGCGAGCTGCTTGACAAAATGTTGAAGTTCCAGGCGAACCTGCGGGACGCAGCTACCGCCAAGGGCGAGGTGGTTCGCCAAGCCAGCAAGTGACGCAAAGTGGCCGCCGCCCGATCAGGGCGGCGGCCACTTTGCGTGCTACTTCAAGCCGATCCGGACGACCGCCTGGGCGTAGTGGTCGTCGACCTGCTTACCGACGATCCCGACGCCGGTAAGCTTCTGCGCCGACTCCAGGGCGGAGGACTGCGAAGGCAGTTTGGCGAAGATCTTTCCGAGATCGACGAAGAAGATGGCGTTCGCGCCCGAGGCGTCCTTGACGACCTGCTTGTAAGCCTCGCTGTCCGAGAGCTTGTTCGAGGGGGAGGCGAGTTCGCTCGGCTCAATGTTGAACCCGGTGTAGACCTTGTCGCCCTTGGCCTCGTGCTTCAGACCAGGCACGCCTTCCGGCACGGCTCGATCGATGATGTCGTCGAACAGGCTCGTGTGCTTGTCGGCGTCCTTGGTCTTGACGACCAGGCCAGCGCCAGGGGTGGAGCCTGATCGAGCATCGCCGGAGACGACATCCAACGCGCGCTCCGGCACATAGATTGCCGTCTGGTCACCGAACAGCGTCGACAGATCCTCTGGTGAGGTGAGCCCGAGCTGGGTCAGGGCCTGCTCGGTCTGCGGTTGATCCTTGAGCTGATCCCAGACCGCCTTGATGCTTTCAAGCGGCGTCGAGAAGCCAACTGCGCCGACGGCGTCCCCGGGCAGGCCCCCAACGATGCCGTCCACGGCCTCGCCCTTGGCGACTTTGACGTCGCTGTAGGACGAGGCTTCCAACACGACGGTGTTGCCGTCCACCTTGAGTCCGGCGGCCATGCGTCCCTGAATGTTCGCACTGGTCGTGCCGGACACATTCTGCAGCGCCTCCGCGAGGCCCTTGCTGTCGGCCCAGACGGTTGCCAGGTAAGACCCGGTCAGTTTGGCCATGTCCGCCTTGTACTCGGCGTCATCGGCAAGGGACCCTTTCTTGATCTCATCCGCGGATGGGATCTCCGAGTCGCTCACCAAAACGAAGTTGTCGACGACCCGGGTCTGCAGGTCCTTCTCGTCGGCGAGCCAGCCCTTGATAGCGGTCTCCGCCTTCGCGGTGTCGGTCGCCTGCACAGCGGCAACCAGCTTCGGGGAGTCGGACTTGTCTCCGGAGTAGATGCCGAAGGCGACGCTGTCCCCCAGCCAGCCCTTGACCTCGTCCCAACTTGGGGCGTTCTCGCTCTTGTCGGCCACGAACTCCCACAGGGCTTGTTTGTAGTTGCCTTCGGTGATGTCGAGACCCTCGGTGAACTCGGGGAACTTCTCTACGATGCCCTTGACGGCGAGCTGGTCGGAGCCCGGCGGGTTCAGGTTGATGCTGACTACGCCCAGTGCGTTTCCGGGCAGCGCCTTCGCGGCGGCCGCGGTGTTGCCCTTGCCGAGCAGCGTGAACGCTGCGAACGCGCCGCCGCCGATGAGGGCGAGGGCGATCACGGCCGCGACGATGATCTTCACCGGCGACTTCTTCTTCGGCGGCGGCGCCATCATCGGGGTGCCGGGATAGGACTGTCCGGGCGGCATCGGCTGGCCCTGCCATGGACCGGGCTGTCCCTGCATCGGTTGACCCTGGGGTCCCCATGGCTGCTGCGGGCCGTTGATTGGTTGACTCATCTAGTTGCCTCCAAGAAGCGGGGTTGGCGACTCTAACAAGTTTACCGGAGCAAAACTCTGCCTCGTTACGACGAGCTGGACAGTGACCTGGTGTCCCCGGCTTTGACCGCATCGAATAGCTTCTGACTGGCGGCTCTGTCCCACAGCATGACGCTTTGACCGTCGCGGTGTGCGTTTGCGTCAGCCACTGGGACGACAATGGAGAGTCCTCCGCCGGTGGCCGACGCGGCGAAGACTTGAACGCCGCCCAGCATCTCTCCCGGCCCGGTTGAGTCGCCTCGTCCGAGGGTGTGGGCGGCCGCCATGTTGAGCTGCCAGTAGGTAACGGGGTTGATGAACGTCATTGGGCTGATCGCCTTTTTCATGACCTTGCCGATCACCTCGCGTTGCCTGCCCATGCGGCCGATGTCGCCGGTTGGGTCGGCCTTGCGCATCCGGACGTAGCTGAGAGCGGTCTTGCCGTTGAGAGTTTGGCAGCCCGCCGGGAGCTCGAGGTGCGAGTCGCGGTCAGAGATGGCTTTTTCGGGGCACACCTCAATGCCTCCCACCGCGTCTACCGCCTCGACAACCCCCAGGAACCCGACCTCCAAGTAGCCGTCGATCCGGATCCCGGTGTTCTTCTCGATCGTCTCGACGAGGAGCGGCGCCCCGCCCCAGGCGTAGGAGGCGTTGAGTTTCGCCTCGCCCTTGCCGGGCACGTTGACCCACGAGTCTCGGGGCAGCGATATCATCGCCGGCTTCCCGCTTTTAGGCTGGTGCAGCAGGATGATGGTGTCGGTGCGGCGCCCCTCCGTATCGCCAGTTCCGAGTTCGCCCCGCTGCTCCTCGGTCAGCTTGTCGCGGCCATCGGAGCCAACCAGCAGCACCGTCGTCCCCGGCTGGTCTGCGGGACGGTCTCCGTCAGGCGTCGCCGGGATCGAGGCGACGGCCACCCACGCGTAGGCCGGCACGACGATCAGGTACAGCACCCAGGCGGCCAGCAGCAGCGAAATGATCTTCAAAGGCGAAAGGCGACGTCGACGACCGCGTTGTCTGGGGCGGGGTATAGCGGACGGCGTTGCCGGGCGCTGTGATGCCGGTGGCTGCTGCGGAGCGGGGGGCAGCGGCGATGTTGCGGGTTGCGGGCGCGGCTGCTCTGGGTAGACCCCCGCCGGCGGCGGCGTATAGCCGACCGCGGGCTCGGGATAGCCCTGCCGTCCGGTTGGCTCCCCCGAACTAGATCGTTGATCCCAAGCAGGGGGCTGCTCGTTGCGGAAAACCTGCGTCGCAGGCGGGTCATCGCGTCGGTACAGCCAGTCGAGGTTGGCATCGTTCTTGTCGTCGCCCATGCTCAAAACAGTAGCGAACTCGGCTCGATCGCCGACTCGACGGCGCGTCCCGTTTCCGCTCGGCGATCGCCGCGTCAGTCTTGACTCCAGTCCGATTCTCGAGGAAGTAGGGGAGTTTATGTCCGAAGTTGCCGTGCGCCATCGCAGGGCATTCGGCCTGGTCCTCGCGTCCGCGGTGCTGCCCGGTGCCGCCCAGTACCTGGCAGGTAACCGCGAGCTTGGGGGTGTCGTCGTCAAGGCGACCGCGACCGCCTATGGCGCGGTCCTAGCGACCGTGCTCGGGCTACTCCTGTTCCGTGGACCCACACTCGGTTTCCTCCTGCACGGTGGCGTCGCTCTCACACTAAAAATCGTCGTCTGGGTCGCCTTTGCTGGTTGGCTAGTCCTGCTCGTCGACGCCTGGCGGCTGTCCCAGCCCGCCAACCTGCCCCGCCGCTCGCGCCTGTGGTTGACTGGCCTCTGCCTGATGTTGGCGGCACTGGTCGCGACGATCACCGCGGTCGCGGCCAACGCCTTCACCGCCGCCGGGCACCTGTCTACGGTCCTGCAGGGCGGTGGTGAAACCAAACCCCAGGCGGGTCGTTTCAACATCTTGCTGTTGGGTGTTGACGCGGCCGCCGACCGCGAGGGCATCCGCCCCGACTCGATCACCGTCGCCTCCATCGATGAGGCAACCGGTCGCACCGTGCTCTTCGGGCTCCCGCGGAACCTAATGGGTGTTCAGTTCCCCAAGGACTCCCCACTGCGTCAGCTCTATCCCGAAGGGTTCAGGTGCGGCGGCGAGTGCATGCTGAACGGCGTCTACCAGCTGGGCCAGGACCATCCCGAGTACTACCCGGGCAAGGAAGCCGGCTTGGAGGCCACCCGCGAGGCCGTCGAGGAGACCCTCGGGATCAAGCTCAACTACTACGCCATGGTCGACATCGCCGGCTTTCAGAGTTTGATCGACGCACTCGGGGGAATCCGCCTCGATATCGGCAAACGCGTTCCGATCGGCGGCGGCAGCTCCGAGATCTACGGCTACATTGAACCCGGCGAGGGCGTTCAGCTCGACGGCTACCACGCCCTGTGGTTCGCGCGCTCCCGCGCCGACTCCGATGACTACGAGCGCATGGTCCGGCAAAAGTGCGTCATGGCGGCGATGGCGAAGCAGCTCGACCCCCTCACCGTCGCCACCAAGTTCGTCGACCTGGCGGAGGCGGGCAGCCACGTGATGCGCACCGATATCGGCCCGGCCGAGATCAACTCGCTGGCCGAACTTGCCCTAAAGGCCAAGGAACTGCCGATCGAGACGGTCAACATGGCACCGCCCCTGATCGAGACGGCTCATCCGGATTTCGCGGTGATCCGCGAGGCGGTTTTAGATGGCATCGCCCGTTCCCAGGCGCTCGATTCCGGTTCCGCGGCGCCGTCGTCCTCCCAGGCGATCCCTGCGGCGACGCAACCGGCCGAAACCCAGGCCGCCGAATCCCAAGCAGCTCAGACGCCGAGCGCCTCGCAGACGACGATCGCGGAAG
>CAMCJC010000034.1 GCA_945875065.1 uncultured Propionibacteriaceae bacterium
CCCCTAGCCACACACACCCCCATTCACCCAAAACGGCGATTCGCGCCCACAAGGGGCGGCCGCGCAGGCTGGCGTCTTCCGAGAGGAGGTCTTGAGGGATGCTCCGGGCGCTGTCAGCAACGATCTACGCGACAGACCCGGGTCAAGAGCCTAAGACGGCATCAGGGGATGCCGGCTCCACGGACTTCGCATCGATCCTCTTGCTCGTGGTCCGCGTCGCTTCTGCGGGCTATTGGCTGTTCCTGGAAGAATCCGCCCTCTTCGGGCCGGATAAGGTCACTAAACGCCTAGTCGACGCCCTGCCCCATCTAGTTACCGGTCCGATGCTGAGCATTCTGGTATTCCCGCGGCGCTTAATCCCCGAGGCCACGACGAGACAACTGGGTATCCCTAATCGGGGCGTAGCCGGCAGTATCGGTCATTGGCTTCACATCGACGATACTGCCGCAATAGCCATTTCACCGAACGAAACCGCCCTCGGTGTTGATGACCTGGCCGGTGACCCAGCGACCGTCGTCGCTAACGAGCCACTCGATAAGGCGGGCGGGATCGTCGGGCTCCCCCCAGCGACCGAAGGGGAACCGATCGGCGACCTGCTCGCGCATTTCGTCGGTGACATAGGAGTCGGAGTCGACAGGGCCGGGGTTGACGCAGTTAACGGTGATGCCGCGGGGTGCGAGCTCGTGGGCCAGGGTCGCGGTGATACCGACGAGTGCCGCCTTCGACGCCCCGTAGGCGATCTCGCCCGGCAGCGGGCCGAGGTTCTGGCCGGACGTCATCATGACTACGCGGCCTCCAGGCCGGCCGTCGTGCTGCGCCGCGAACTCCTTGCACAGCAGGAGGGTGGAGCGCGCGTTGACGGCCCAGTGGGCATCGAGGGTCTCGGCGGTCTGCTCCAGCAGGGGCCCATCACCCCCGGAGCGCGCATGGTTCGCCACCAGCGCGTCGACGTGCCCGAACACCTCGCGCGCCTGGGCGAAGAGCCGGGCAGGGGCCTCGGGCTCGGCAAGGTCGCCCCCGAAGGCCGCGACACGACGTCCCGGCAGCAGCTTGTCCCGAACCCCGGCGACGACGGCATCGATGTCGTCGGCGCCCCAAGGCTGCTCGACGTCGTGCGGTGCGTGATGGGCTAGGACCAGGTCGAAGCCGCGCGCGGCAAGGCGGGATGCGATCGCGAACCCGATCCCGCCCCGTCGTGAAACCCCGGTGACAAGCGCAACTCTGGACTGTTCCATACGCAAATCCTACCGCCACCGCCCACCCAGCACCACCACCCATATTATGCAAGTTTGGCGGGTTATCATGCATGCTCGCATTCTTCCTCCACTAAGCAGTACCCAGAAACGCTATCGAGACTCCAACCGAACTCACGCCTCAACAGCCAGCGTCTTAGCCTTCTGGCAACCACCTGAACGCCATTGAAACATTATGGCCACTCATCCCAAGAAACCAGTAAAGCCAATCAAGAACACCCCAACACAAACCCCACGACGTGATACCAAACAAACCTTCACTTCCAGACTTGCCCCCTAAGGCCTGTCCTGAAAGTGCTATTCTCGACCAGGCTGGCCGAGACGCTAAGAGCGCCAGATCACCCGACCCAGACCACCACGGGCACGGCACGACTTTCGCAACAGACCCAGTCCGACGGAGGTCGATGGGCATCGCGTGACGCCGGTCAGCGTAGGTGCGGGCGCACGGCCCGGCGTTGAGCACTTGCCCGGTCAGCACCACCATGCAGGGCGTTGACGAGTTCCGTCGCGACTCGCTCGGGAGCAGTTCGGTTATGCGTCGACCCCAGAGTGCGCGAGATTTCACGGACCTTATCTAGCCGACCTTGAGGGCATTGCGTGCATAGGATGGGGCGATGACAGCACAGCCGACCCCCGAGAGGGTGCGGGAGTTGCTCTTGCCCGACCCCGTCGCGGTAGCCCCGATGCTGCTGGGCGCGACGCTGACCGCCGTAGACGAGGAAGGAACGGTGAGCGTGCGGCTGACCGAAGTGGAGGCGTACCGCGGCGCGGCCGACCCGGGCTCGCACGCCTACCGCGGCCGCACCGACCGCACCGCCACGATGTTCGCCGAAGCAGGCGCGGTCTACGTCTATTTCACCTATGGCATGCATCACTGCGTCAACCTGGTGTGCGGGCCAGCCGACATCGCGGGGGCGGTGCTGCTGCGCGGCGGGGAGGTGATCGACGGGTTAGGGCTGGCCAGGCGAAGGCGTTCCGCCGCCCGCGCCGACCGGGACCTGGCCCGCGGCCCGGCCCGCCTGTGTGCCGCGCTCGGCCTCACTCGCAGCGACGACGGCGTCCGCCTCGGCCCGCCCGGCTCCCGACTGAGCCTAATCCCAGCGCCCGAGCCCGCAGGACGAGTGTCGGCCGGTCCCCGCACCGGCGTCTCCGGTCCCGGAGGGGACGGCGAAATCTACCCGTGGCGGTTCTGGCTGACCGGCGACCCCACGGTCTCCCCCTACCGCCCGGCCAAGCCCCGGTTCAGACAGTCAGAGGCGGCTGGTCCGGGAAGGCCCCGCCGTCGATAGCGGTTAGGGCGGCAGCCCATGCATGGCGTTTCCCGACCACGGTAGGTTCTTCCTATGCGAGAACTGCAGCGAGTCATCATTGCGGAGATGGGCGTGGCGCCCGAGATTGACGCCGCCCAAGAGGTGGCACGTCGGGTGCAGTTCCTGGTGGACTACGCCCACACGGCCCGAGCTCGCGGGTTCGTGCTTGGAATCTCCGGAGGGGTCGACTCCACCCTGGCCGGGCGGCTCGGGCAGCTCGCCGCGGAAGCCCTCCGCGCTGAGGGCCAGGACGCGCAGTTCGTCGCCGTACGCCTGCCGTACCGGGTGCAGGCAGACGAGGCCGACGCCCAGGCCGCCCTCGCCTTCGTCGCCGCCGACACCGAGTTGGCCCTCAACATCGCCCCCGGCACCGACGGCATCGCAGGCGAGTTCGCGACCGCTACCGGCCGCACGCTGTCCGATTTCGACAAGGGCAACGTCAAAGCGAGGGTGCGGATGACCGCCCAGTACGCCATTGCCGCCGACCTCGGCCTACTGGTCATCGGCACCGACCAGGCGGCCGAATCCGTCTCCGGGTTCTTCACCAAGTTCGGCGACGGCGGCGCCGACGTCCTCCCGCTGTTCGGGCTCAACAAGCGCCAGGTCCGCCAGCTCCTGGCCCACCTCGGCGCGCCAGAGCCGCTGCGGGCCAAAGCCCCCACCGCAGACCTCCTCGACGGCAAGCCGCTGCAGGGCGACGAGGTGGAGTTGGGGCTGTCCTACGACATCATCGACGACTACCTGGAAGGGCGGGAGGTAGCCGTCGATGCCGCCGAGACGATTGAGCGGCGCTACCTGGCGACGCGCCACAAGCGCACCACCCCAGCCACGATCCTCAACGACTGGTGGCGGGGTTAAGCGTCGCGGCCATGAAATTCGTGATCCCGGCGGGTTAAGGCCTCGCGGTGATGCGGTGCACGGTCATCGTGATTCCGCCGCCGAGGCCCCATTCGCTCTGGCTCTCGCCGCCGGCCTCTTCCGAGAGCCTGATGGGGAGCGTTTCCGCGCGCTGCTTTCCGAGCGCGGAAACGCTAATATCCGCCCCAGTTATCTGGAACTAACGATCGTGTTGAGCAGCCGAGGCGTGTCCAACGTGGCTGCCATAGTCGATGCGGTGCTCGCGGGTCTTCGCATTGAGATACCGCCGCTCACGCCCAGCCAGGCTCGGATCGCCCATGAGGCCTACCAGGGGTTTGGCCGAGGCAGTGAACATCCGGCAAAGCCGAACTTTGGCGACTGCATCACCTACGCACTGGCCAACGACCTAGACGAGCCCTTGCTGTTCAAAGGTGACGACTTCAGCCACAAGGATCTCCTGCCTGCGATATGGCCTCGCTTCGACTTCCTTAGGTGGGCGCCGGCGCGCTGAGGACTTGCGCTCCCGCGTAACCATCCAGATGACGCCGGCGAGCTCCCTTCGTCTCACGGCTCTTGACAGAAGCCCGTACGGCTCCGAAAGTCGCCGAATCTTGCCGGCTGGCTGGGTGATATCCTGTTTAGTTACTACTCACACGCCATGCATCGCAAGATCGACCTGATCGCCGGGCTCGTCGTCCCCGATCCGCTCAATCGCGCCGGATGTGCCTCCCGGCCCTACTCGGCAAGGAGCAACCATGCTGACCTTCAAGCGGGTAATCGCAGGAGCCGTGACCGGAATGCTGCTGACCGCGATCCTCTGGACGCTGTGGCTCCTCGTTTCTTGCTGCGCCGCGATGATGGGCGGCCATGACGCTGACATGCTTGGTGCGCATGTCAGCGCCGGGGAGCACGGCTTCCATGTCGAGATTCAAGTGCTGGTTCTGCTGACGCTGCTGGGTGTCGGTGCGGTCGCGGGAAGCACCGTCAACGTGTTTCGTTCCCGACCGAAAGCCTGAGCCCGCCGCCAGTCGCCTGGCGCGCTGGTGCGTTAGGCACCAGGTTAAGTCAGTAAACAATCAGGCGGTCGGCGATGGCGTCGTAAGTACCCATGTCGAGGCCGCCGACGCGCCAGAGATCATCGGGTTCGGTGAAGCGCCCTAGTTCCTGCCTGGCTGCAACGATCGATTCCGCCTGTTCCTTTGACAGCTCCAGCGCCCAAGCGAGACCGGGGGCGGTTAGGGAGTTGATGTCGACGAGACCGCCGTCGTCGTACTGCCTAGGCAAGTCGGGGCGTCCGATCCGCAGCTGCCTGGCTAGGCCCGGATCGTTGTGAGCGAGTTGGGCAGCCTCGTGGCGTCGCTTGCGGGCGGCCTCGGCCTGCTCCAGGACGAACTCGTTCTGCGCTCCGGGTCCGAGCATGGCGTACGGCGTCGGCCCCCATTTGGCCTTCGGGGCCTCTAGCGAGACGTATGTCATCACTCCAACCATATTGAGCAGGTTCGCGAACAGCACCGCGCCGCCGATAGTGATTGTGGGCGCTACGAAGAACGATATGAAGGTGAGGATGCTGGAGAACGCTACGACGGCCCAGTCAAGGGGGCGCCCTCGCTTCCCCGCCACGGTGATGGCAGAGGGCAACGAAAGCCAGCCCGCGGAAAAGACGGGCAGCACCCAGAGCCACACCGGCGGACGTCTCGGACCCATCGCACCTCCTAAACTCAGGCAAGGCACCACGCTTCTTGACAAGGTTACAAGGCCTCTGGGGCTCGCGGGACCTGAGTAACCCGCATCCGCCCCTGAAACGCCGGTTTCCTCCGACAGCCACGTAGCCTCGACCAAAACCATGGAGGCGACGATGCACTGCGAACCCCAGCGGCAGCCCTGCCAGGCCTGGCCCCTTACCCGAGGCGAACCAGCCGCTCGCCTTCGTTCAGCACTCCGCCGATGGGGTCCGGCACGTCCGGGGTGCGGACCCGGTCACGCGACGGCCTGGACGCGTCCGCTAGGCACGCTCCGATCAGCCACACCTCAACCGCGACCCGCACTAGCAGCGCCAGGAAGTAGACGTTCCCCGCCGTCCCGTCCTTGAGATGCCCCGCCAGGTAGCCCCACACGGCGGCCCAGTACAGGATCTGCGTCGACGTGAACGCGACCAGCTCCGTCCGCCCCGGCCGTGCCAAAACCAGCGCGAACAGCAGCCACAGCGCCGTCTGCGGGGTGTATGTCGGCCCGAACAGGGCTACGACGAACAGGAACACCGCGACCAGCGTCCCCACGCGTGGCCGCAACCGACGCACATAAGCCCACGCCGCAATCGCACTCAACACGATGCACGCCAGCAGGAATCCCAGTGCCCCCGCCTCGCGGACCTGCCACCCGAACAGCTGCGCCGCGAACGACAAGGACCCATACCCCAACGGCTTGGTGATCTCCAAGCGGTAAAAGTTGAACAGCACCGGCCAGCTGTGCAGCAGCAACGGCAGGTTGATCGCCAGCACGGTCCCCACGGTCCCGCCCACGAATACCCCCAGCTGCGACACCTTCCCCCGAAGCCCAATCGCCAGCGCGACGGCGAGCGCCGCCACCAGCGACAACGTCGCCGCACCCGCCGCTAGGCCAAACACGATCCCGGCGACGGCGATCCGCCCCCGCGTGAACTGCAACAGCCCGTAAGCGACCAGAAACACGGCGAGCAGGTCGTAGGAGATCAACCCCGACGCGAGCACCACCGGAGAGGCTGCGATCAGCATCCCGTCCCACGTCGGTGCCCGCGTGCCCCGCGACCCGCGTCCCAACAGGCTCGTGCACACCACCAGGCCGAGGAAGCACAGGAACAGCACCAGGGCCGTCAGCGCGAAGAACACCTCCGCGTTCACGATTGCCTCGGCCCCCGGCGACGGCGTCGGTCCCCACCCGGCGACGATCGGCACCACTTTGATCACGACCAGCAAAACCAACCCCAACAAGGGCGGATACACCATCGGGTCGCTGCCCAGGGGCGAGGCCCCCTGCTCGAAATGCTGCCCCGTCCAGGCGATCGGGATGTCCGAATAGCACAGCCGGATGAACGAGTTCACCGTCGCCGCGCCCGAGGTCTGCACGCACGGGAGCTGGCGGAGCGTCAGCACTATGAACAGCACCGATGCCACCGCCAGCGTCCACGGTAACGGCCTGAACCACATCCCACCGGGACGCGCGAACCGACCCATCGGACCGCCGAGCCCGGGCAGGAGCGCGTTTCTCATGGGCATCACCTTAGAGGCTGGGCCGGACAAAAGACCGCGACCCGATCACTCCTCCTCGTCTTCATCGTCGCTCGTCGGCTGCGGCTCCGGCACGACCCCGCCGTTGCGCGGCGGCGTCTGCGTCGGCTTCGACGTCGTCCTACCGCGCGACGGCGTCTGCGTTGCCCTGCCCCGCCCTCGGGATGGTGTCTCCGTCGGTTCACTCGACCGTGTCGGTTCGCTCGTCGTCCGCTGCGGCTCTGTCGGCTGGGGTGCCGGTTCCTGGCTCGGTAGCGGAATCATCGATTCCTGAGGTGTCGGCGTCGCCGACATCCGCTCCGGTTCCTTGCTCTTCTCGGCGGTCGGCGACGCCGACGCTTCGGCCGAGCCCTTGATCTTCTTCGGCTTGTCGAACTCCTGGACTTCCATGCCCTGGGTCGCACCCTTCATGTACTCCACCCAGGTCATGAGCGGATACGAGGACCCGAAGAACGTCTGGTCCCGCGGCCGCTTATACGGGTCAAGGTCCTCATTGCCCGAGTCGCCTGCCACGTACATGACCGCCGTCGAAATCTGCTTGGTGTAGCCGACGAACCAAGCCGAAGTGATGTCGTCGTTCACGCCGTTGGTCCCGGTCTTGCCGGCGACGGGTCGCTCCAACGCCGATGCCTTCGTGCCGGTGCCCTCCTCGACCACCGATGTCAGGGCGTCGGTCACGTTCGCCGCGACGTTCGCATCGATCGTCTGCTCCGACTTGTCCCCCGCCTCGAACAGGACCTTCCCGGTGCGGTCGGTGACCTTCGCGACGAAGTGGGCCGGCTTGTACTTTCCGGAACTCGCGAGTGTCCCGTAGGCATTCGCCATGTTCAGTGGGCTGACCTCGGCCGCGCCGAGCGCGATCCGGTTGTTGTCATCCCAGCCCGGACCCTGCGGTGCCCCCGCGTCCGTGGCCGCCTTCATGACCTCGATCGGCCCGTTGCGCATCTGCTGCGTCATGTCGACGAACGCCGTGTTCACCGAATCCGCGATCGACTTCCGTAGCGTCACCGGTCCGTACTGGTGACTGAACTCGTTGCGCACCGGCTTCGACTCGCCCTTCGGCGTGAACGTGTCGCCGTTTAGGACGCTGTCCAGCGAGAACCCGCTGCGCAGCCCCGCGATCGCCGCGAACGTCTTGAACGTCGACGCGGCCGGGCGGGGCGTCGTCGCCCAGTTTCGGGAGTCGGAGACGTAGTCGGGGCCGCCATACATCGCGAGGACCCCACCCGAGGCGGTATCGACCGACGCGATCGCGACGTGCAGCTTCGACGCGTCTTGCGGCGTCGCCGCGCTCTCCGCCGCCTGCTGCGTGTACTTCTGCGCCGTGGCAACGGCGTTGTCTTGCATGGCCTTGTTGATCGTCGTGGTGATCTGGAGGCCGCCGCCTTGCACCTGGGCGTCGTCGAAGCCCAGCGCCTTTAGCTCCGCCTCGATCTGGGAGATCAGGAAGCCCTTCGGCCCGCCGTAGCGGTCGGCCTTTGGGACTTCGGGAAACTCGGGCAGCGCACCGTAGGCGGCGTCGTGGTCGGCCTGCGAGACGGTGCCGGCCTTCAGCATCTGGTCGAGCACGTACTGGTAGCGGCCCAACAGCCGCTGACGGTGCTCATCGCCACCCGACGGGTTGAAGCCGGCGGGGTTGTTCAGAATCGCGGCGAGCGTCGCGGCCTCCGGCAAGCTCAGTTCTGAGGCCTTCTTCAGGAAGTACGACTTCGACGCCGCTTCGATGCCGTAGGCGCCGCGCCCGAAGTAGATCGTGTTGAGGTAGCCCTCCAGGATCTGCTCCTTCGGAACCTCACGCCCCATCTTGATCGCCAGGATCAGCTCACGAAGCTTCCGCTGCGCCGTCCGCTCGGAACTCAGGTAGAGGATCTTGATGTACTGCTGCGTGATCGTCGATCCGCCCTGCACCTCACCGCCGCGCGCGATGTTCCACACGCCGCGGGCCATGCCCGGCAGCGAGAAGCCCGGATCGGTGAAGAACGTCGAGTTCTCCGCCGCGATCACGGCGTCCTTGATCACCTTCGGCATGTCCGCGTACGACAAGGTGACGCGGTTCTGAACCGCCAGCGACCCCAACTGCTCCTTGCCGTCGTCGTAGTAGATGAAGGTGGTGTTGGTGGTGAAGTCGCTGTTCGGGTCCGGTAGCTTCGTCGTGTAATACAGGTACGCGAACCCACCGACGCCCGCGATGCCGGCGAGCAGCATCAGCACCAGCAGACCGATGCCTATCCGGCCGAAGATGCGACGCGCACGCGACTTTTGCCGCTTACCCTTGCGCTTCGGCTTCGGCTCCGGCTGGGGCGGCAGTTCTGGTTCAAACTCCGTCTCGGACATGCGCTCCAGAGTACGGCCCTTGGCCAAGCGGACGACAGCCGCCCTAGCCAACGCCTATTGACGCGCCTCCATGAACACCTCAATCTCTCCCTTCGACGCCTTCAGCTTCGGGTCGTGTTTCAGGTACTGGCGGGTCTCCTGGGCGATCAGACCGGACAGCAGCAGCAGGCCGACGAGGTTCGGGAGCGCCATCAGGCCGTTCATGATGTCGGAGAACAGCCACACCAGGTTGACCTCCTGGATCGCACCGAAGAACACTATGACCGTGAACACGATCCGGTAGTAGCGGACGGCGCGCCGCCCGAACAGGCGCTCGACGCACCGGTCCCCGTAGTAGGACCATCCCAGGATCGTCGACAGCGCGAACATCGCGACGGCGACCGTGACGACGATGCCGCCCCAGTTGCCGGGCAGGCCGTGCGTGAAAGCCTGGCTGGTCATCAACGGAGCGGCTTCCTCACCGGCCTGCCACTCGCCGGTGGTGATGATGACCAGGCCGGTGAACGAGACGACGATGATGGTGTCGATGAACGTCTGGGTCATCGACACGAGGCCCTGGCGGACGGGGTGCGTCGTCTTCGCGGCGGCCGCGGCGATCGCGGCCGAGCCCATGCCGGACTCGTTGGAGAAGATGCCCCGAGCGGTGCCCATCTGCATCACCAGGAGGATCGCGGAACCGGTGAACCCGCCGACAGCGGCGGTGCCGGTGAACGCGTCGTGGAGGATCAGCCACAGGGCGGCGGGGATGTCGTCGGCGTTCGCGATGAGGATCCACGTGCCGCCGAGGATGTAGAACACGATCATGATCGGCACGAACCCGGCGGTGACATTGCCGATCCACTTGATGCCGCCGAGCAGCACCAGCCCCACGAACACGGCGATGACTAGGGCCGTGATCCAAGGTGCGACGCCGAACTGGTGCTCGATGTTCGTAACGATGGCGTTGCCCTGGCTCATATTTCCGATGCCGAGGCTCGCTCGGATCGCGAAAACCGCGAACGCCAGCGACAGCCACTTCCCGAGCGGCCCGCCGACGCCCTTCGCGAGGTAGTACTGGGGCCCGCCGGTGGCCTCGCCCTTAGCGTCGGTCTGGCGGAACCTGACGGCGAGGAACGCCTCCGCGTACTTAGAGGCCATCCCGGCCAGGCCCGTCATCCACATCCAGAACAGCGACCCGGGGCCACCGATCGCGATCGCCGTGGCGACGCCGACGATATTGCCAACGCCCACCGTCGCCGCCAAAGCCGTCGTCAGAGCCTGGAACTGGGAGATGTCGCCCTCTTCGGCGTCCTCGTCGTGGCGCTCGATGAAGGCCAGTCGCATCGCGGAGAACAGGGTGCGGAACTGAATGCCGCGCAGCCGGACCGTCAGGAACAGACCGGTTCCGAGCAACAGCGGGATCAGCAGGAACGGCCCCCACACGATCGACGAAACGTCGCTCAAGAACTTCTCGACGGCTTCCACCTGGCCTCCTATGTATCACCTGGCGCCGCGACAACGGCCGAGGGACTGGTCAGGGGGAAACAGTGTCACAGCGCGACGCCCAGTCGCGACGATTCCGGCCCGTGGGACGCGAATCAGCCAGTCGGTTCGCTCACACTCGACGCAGTTTCGGTGCTCGGTGCGAGCGTCGGCGGCTCCGTTGCGTGCGGCTCAGGTGCCGGTGACGACGACCTCGACGGCTTCGGCTTGGCCGGGTTGGTCGGCTCGTCGGTTGCCGGGGAAGGGGTCGGAGACGGCGACGCCGGGGCGGAGGTTTTGGCCGGGGTAGAGCTCTTGGGCGCGGTCGTCGGCGCCTGAATCGTCGGCGGCGCAACGAGGACAGGCGCGCTGGTGGTCGCCATGGGTGGCGTCGAGATCGGCTGCGGCGTCGCGCCGGCCGAGAATGAGGCGTCGACGGCCGGCTCGCCGTTCAGCCACTTCTCAGGGTCCTGGAACTTGCCATCGACGATGACCTCGAAGTGCAGGTGACAGCCGGTGGAGTACCCGGTGGAGCCGACGCGGCCGACGCCCTGGTGCACCGCGACCTCCTGGCCGACCTTCACGCCGATGCTGGACAGGTGGTTGTAGGTCGTCTCGACGTGGTGGCCGGCGATGGTGCCGTGATCGATCTTCACCTGCACGCCGTTGCCGCCCGCCCAACCGGTGCGGGTGACCTTCCCGGCAGCGGCGGCGCCGACGGGGGTGCCGCAGGGGGCAGCGAAGTCGAGTCCGGTGTGGAGCTTCCACACGTGCAGGACGGGGTGGAATCGCATCCCGAACCGTGAGGTCTTGCGCCCCTTGACGGGGACCGACAGGAGCTTGCCCTGCTCGCCCTCGACCGATGGGATGCCCTCGGTGGGGATCGCCGACGGGGAGTTGAGGACGGTGGTGTCCTCGCCGGGCGCCTCCTCGTGGGCGGTCGGCAGGCCGATGCCGCTGGTGGCGAGGTTCGGCGTCGCGACCCGCAGCAGCGACCCGTCGCCACGGCCTGAGACCGCAGGCGACGGTAGCTCCGTCGGCTCAGGAGCAGAACTGCTTTGGGCGGTGACCGGCAGCGCGCGCAGGGAACTATCGCCAGAGACCCCGGCCCAGATGGCGCCCCCCAAGATCGCCACCGCCGACACGGCTGCGAGTAGGGGTTTCGTCTTCTGGTCCACTGGAGGCTCCGATCAAAAACTGCGCATTCAATCGAAACACATCCGAGGGTCGGGCGCCATCAATTACGGGCAGCCGAATGGCTAATTCTTGGCGCGAATGGTTAACAACGAAGCTGGCTGGTGTCGCGGAAGCCACGTAAACTTCCGCCGTGCCCGACCTGACCCCAGCCCAGAGCAACGCCATCTCCGACCTGCTGACCAGCTCGCCGGTGATCGGCGACCTCGGACGGCGCTTCAAGGCCGCCGGCCACCAGCTGTACCTGGTCGGCGGGTCTGTCCGCGATGCCCTCCTCGGCGGCCTCGGTCACGACCTCGACTTCACGACCTCCGCCCGTCCAGACCAGACCCATGCGCTCCTTTCCGCCTTCACCCCGGCGACTTGGGACGTCGGACGCGAGTTCGGCACGATCGGGGCGTCGAAACGCGACGGCGATGCCGAGTGGGTGATCGAGATCACCACGTTCCGCGCCGATGCGTACGATCCTGAGTCGCGCAAACCGATCGTCGCGTTCGGAGATTCGATTGAGGAAGACCTCGTCCGCCGCGACTTCACCGTCAACGCGATGGCGGTCGACGTCGTATCCGGGCGGTTCATCGACCCGTGGGGCGGCCTCGACGACCTCGCCGACCAGACGCTACGCACCCCGTCGAAGCCGGAGGTCAGCTTCAGCGACGACCCGCTGCGGATGATGCGGGCGGCCCGGTTCGCGTCGCGACTCGGGTTCGTCGTCGCGCCGGAGGTCGCACAGGCGATGACGGACATGGCCGACCGCATCCGCATCGTCTCCGCCGAGCGGATCCAGGGGGAGCTGACCGGGCTGCTGCTGACCGACACCCCCCGCGAGGGCCTCGACCTGCTCGTGCGCACCGGAATCGCTGACTTCATCCTCCCCGAGTTGCCTGCACTGCGCCTGGAACGCGACGAACACATGCGCCACAAGGACGTCTACGAGCACTCGCTGACCGTCGTCGACCAGGCGATCGAACTGGAAAAGGCACGCGGGCATGCGCCTGACGTCGTGAACCGGCTGGCGGCGCTGCTGCACGACGTCGGCAAGCCGGCGACGCGTCGCTTCGAGGGCAACAAGGTCACCTTCCACCACCACGACATCGTGGGCGCGAAGCTCGTCAAGCGGCGTCTGAAGGAGCTCAAGTACCCGGCAGCGACGGTGAAATCCGTCACCAAACTCGTCGAACTGCACCTGCGGTTCCACGGCTACGGCGACGGCGGCTGGACCGACTCGGCCGTCCGCCGCTACGTCCGCGACGCCGGCGAGGAACTGGAACGCCTCCACATCCTCACCCGCGCCGACTGCACCACCCGCAACCGCAACAAGGCCATCCGGCTGCGCCGCGCCTACGAGGAGCTGGAATGGCGCATCGACGAACTCGCGGCCCAGGAGGAGATCAAGGCGCTGCGCCCACACCTCGACGGGGCGCAAATCATGGAAACCCTCGGCATCGGCCCAGGCCCGCAGGTCGGCAAGGCGTACAAGTTCCTCCTCGAGCACCGCACCGAGCACGGCCCCATCCCCGAGGACGAAGCCAAGCAGCTGCTACTCGACTGGTGGTCGCAGCAGCCCTAGCCGACCGATCGGCTGCCGCTGGATGAAAAACTGTAGATACGGGGTTAACGGTCGTCTGGGTTTGTCGGAGACGACCCGTACAGTGAAGG